>NZ_JACBXX010000102.1 GCF_013415245.1 Streptococcus danieliae
TTGTAAGGTATAAGAAAACACCTCCGTGCTATACTTGTTGTTCACCACAAACAAAAGGAAGGGCACAGAGATGCAAAACAATTATACAACAAAAGGAAAACATTTGACAATTAATGATCGTCGCTGGTATGTGTTTGGAATTTTGAGAAATGAAAAAATCTGAAGAGAGCTTTTTTGAAAACGCTGTTTTTTCAAAATAAAACTGAACAAAGAATCATTTCACCTTGCTCAGTCACTTGACTTCTACCAATATTTACTGTAGAATATCTTATGAATCAAGCAAAAGTACCGTTTTTGTTTGATTTTAGCGGAGCGTTCCAGCGCTTCGCTTTTTTCTTTGTTTCGTTAAGAATATTATACCATCTTTAGCTACAATGTCAACACTTTTTGCAAAAATCTTCATTAAAGCACAAAAAGTAAAATCTGTCAAATTTTTCCTGGTTTTCAAATTTACATATAATTTATGGTTAAAATTTCAAATTCACATGTAATTTACCAACAAGTTCGTAAGTTTTAGGAACGCTTTTGTGAGAAAATCTCCAATCAACTGTATTGTTCAACTCCTCAAATTCTTCAAACTCCTTCCGCCAATCACCAAAAATCAGTTCTCTTAACTCTCCCTGTTTTTCTAGAATGATCAATTTCGCAATAGTCTCTGCTCCCACATCAGACCAATACATACCTCGATTTTTCATGCGATAGGTCAGCTTTCGATGATTTGATTCAATAACTCCAATCCCTCCTTTTGAAATCCCTCTCAGATCACAAGGTTTCGTATGAATAAAATCTCTCCTCAACCTCTTGGAAAACACTTGGAAAGACTCTCTTTCTTTATCGGTCTGCAGGCAGGATTCCAAGGTATCTAGAGCTACTCTCAACTTATCTCTATCATGATGATAAATAGCTTTGAAAAACAGAGGCGCATGATCTGGATACAGACTGGTTGCTCTTTTGATTTCTCGTAAAATATGAAACTCATCCCAGAAATACTCATGTTTTTTAATCTTCAAATCACGGGCGATATTACAAAAACTTCTATAACTATAGCCTACACCGCCATCGGAATTTGTAATAAGGAGAGTCTCTTCTGTTATTTTGTAGGTTCGTTTAATATAGGACAACATCTCTTCTCGAACCTTTGAGATAGATAAGCCCACAAATTCTTTTTTCTCAATCAAACAAAAACGATTCTCACTCAATTGTTTACACCCACAGTGGACGATGTAATGATGCAGATGAACATTCTTACCTTCATTTGTTTTGACCAACACATCGTCTCCCTCGAGGTACAGAACATCGATAGGCTTCAAATCCTTTTCTTTTGTACAAGACAGGCTCATAAAATCTCTTTGGTTGTCCAGCAATTCTCCAGCCCGCTGCAAGGCAGAAAAAACACTATAGCCAGAAATAGATAGACGATACATGGTTGACAGAACCTCTGTGACCTGCTGATAACTCATTCGCAGCGATAAATCCAATATTGTGAACTCAACTTCTTTTGAAAATCGATCATACTTATCTAAGCCTAACCACTCATCCACCGGGACATAAACCTCGCCATCCCGATACCAGCGATTACGATAAAAGGTAATCTCTCCGACTAAAAAGACAACCGTTCGTTGAATCCGGTTTTTCAAAGTATACCCTCGAGCTAGCAGACTCAAGACCACACTTTCATCATATTCCTCTATCGTCCTTAAAAATTCCCTCCTTACTTCTTCATTGTAATTAATACTAAATAAAAATCGAATTTTGAATTATAATAGATTGTATGAAATTGAAATTAGATAAACAACAAGAAACTGAATTGAGATTAGCTCTTAGAAATAAAGACTACGCTACTTATCATAGACGCATC
>NZ_JACBXX010000129.1 GCF_013415245.1 Streptococcus danieliae
CTCACTTGTTGTACGACTTGCCCTCGCTTGATTTCGTTATTGATTGTTTGAGGAGCTCTTCCAAGTAGGCGAGCAATTTCTCGATTGGATTTTCCTTCTTTGTTCCATCGTTCAATGTAGCGACGATCATTAATTGTCAAATGTTTTCCTTTTGTTGTATAATTGTTTTGCATCTCTGTGCCCTTCCTTTTGTTTGTGGTGAACAACAAGTATAGCACGGAGGTGTTTTCTTATACCTTACAAAAGGATTTCATTTGACAACAGGGACTTTTGAAGCTGTTTTGAGGGCTAAACCAAGGCTATCATTAGCCTTGGCCAATTAGCCTAACAGCTCCAAACCTATTATCAAATGAAATCAGACAACTCATCAGAATGAGTTGTAGTACTTATCTAGCAGATAGGATGGGTGGCTAACTTCATTTTAAAATTTTTGGCTAATCTTTATATAACGAAAAATGAAGCATTTTATAATGAATTTGGGTTAGAGCAGAGTAAACTTTGGCCCGCTGGGACATTGTGTATCACAATAGCAGCTAATATTGCAGAAACAGGAATTTTGTCGTATCCAATGTGTTTTCCAGATAGTATTGTTGGCTTTAATGCAGATCCTGAAAAAAGTAGCGAAATATTTGTATACTATCTCTTTGAATATATAAAGAGAGAGGTTCAAAAATCAGCAAGTGGAAGTATTCAGGATAATATCAATATTGATTATTTGACAAAGATGAGGATTAGAGTTCCTGACAAAGGATATCAGGATAAAATTGTTAGATTATTATCAAGTATAGATAATAAAATTTTGATTAATAACCAAATCAATCAAGAATTAGAAGCTATGGCCAAAATGCTTTATGACTATTGGTTTGTCCAGTTTGATTTTCCTGATGAAAAGGGTCGACCCTATAAGTCCTCTGGTGGTAAGATGGTCTATAACGAAGAGTTGAATCGGGAGATTCCAGAAGGATGGGGAGTGGAGAAGTTGAATAGTTTTAAAGTTGTCACAGGAAAACGTGATGCTAACTTTGGAACTGAAAATGGGGAGTATGATTTTTGGACGACTGCAGATAAGCCTATAAAAGCAAATGAGTTTTCTTTTGAAGGTAAAGCAATTTTAATTGCTGGAAATGGTAATTTCTATGTGAATTTTACTGATGGAAAGTTTGAGGCTTATCAACGAACTTATGTTATTCAAAGTGATGATGATGAAATGTTGATTTTTATGTATCTAGCTTGTTTGCAGTCTGTTGAGAAATTGAGAAAAGGATCAAATGGATCTATTATTAAGTATATTACAATTAACGATGTTAACAGCATAGCCTCACCGTTTAATAGCGAGGTAGTTAATCGATTCATAGACTTTTATATGCCTACTATGGAAACCATTTTAAAGAATAAATTTCAAAACCAAGAACTTATTCAATTGCGTGATTGGTTGCTACCAATGCTGATGAATGGTCAGGTAAAAGTGTAGGTAGCTAGATTTTTTTGATTTATCTTTTATTACGGTGTTAGGTTTTCATAGAGTATCCTGGTATTGTTCTCGACTTGCTATCCTGTATAGTTAGAAAGGCATTTTATGAAGTTAAAGACTCTCTCAATCAAAAATTTTAGAAATTTTGAAGATATTTCTATTGAGTTATCCAATAAAAATGTTGTCTTTGGAATGAATGATGTTGGTAAAACCAATTTACTACATGCATTTAGATTTCTTTTGGATAGGAAGATCCGAGATAAAGGCTTTCAGGAAACTGATTTTTTTCAAAAAGATATCAATCGTGAAATAGAGATTTGTTTGGAAATTGATATTACAGATCATGTGTCAGACCTAGATTCTCAAAATATTATTTCTAAAAT
>NZ_JACBXX010000201.1 GCF_013415245.1 Streptococcus danieliae
AGACGGACACTGTGAGTTTCAAAGCCACAGATTTGCCGTAATTGACTGTTCATTCGCAATTGGCGTAACAATTGCTGGTCAGTCTCTAATTGAAGAATCAATTTAGCAATATAGGCGATGAAGTAAGATTGGATAGAATAATCCCGACGACCATATTTCCGCTTTGCTTCTAACTGCTTGAACAGGTCCGTTTCAGGTAGAGCATCTAATACCATCAAAATTTTTTCTAAATCACCAAATTCCTGATCTTCAAATAGATTGAGTTGTGTTATAATTTTCATAGTGAGACCTCGTTAATAGAGATTTTTACACTAACTATTATAGCGCTTTGACGTTGTATTGAGGCTCACAAAAGGGAAAAATCGCTACTTTACCGTGGCGATTTTTCTTTTTGCAGTTCAGTAATCCCCCGTCAGAACTGAGGTTCGAAACAACGGGAATGATTCGTTGAAACCCAGAGTTTCCTCGCGATTAAGATTGGAAGCCAAAATTGGCGGACAAAGGAGACCCATTTTGGTAAAAAGAACAGTATAATAAAAGCATTAAAAAAACAGGAGGTGTAATACATGAAAAAACTTTTTATAACCCTAGGCCTCCTTAGCCTTGTCATCTTCCTCATCAAAACCTACTATGACCTCAGAGGAAACCTCATCCACTATTCTGTCTACTATGCACAAAATCTAGACCATGATCCTGACTATGATCCTGTTATGGCCATGGTTGTGGATAACCTCGACTATATCCCTCGACTAGAAGATGATTCGATTCACTATGACTTTGATGGGCATTCTACAATCTATAATGCGAATTATGAAATATATGTCACAAAATCTTCAGAAAAATATCTCCTGTCAAAAAACGAGGAGCTTTATTATTTTACTGAGCAAGGGGAATTCTCCCACTATAGAATATACGCTAGCGATTCCAAATTTGACGATAGCTCAGATCAAAGAAAGATGGAGGCTAAAAAATATGTCGCCGAGATCTTGGAGCCCCTGATTGCCATCCAACCCGAACCTCCTAAAGGGGAAAAACTCCAATGGCTTTTCAACATCACCTATGGAAGGAGGTTTCAATAAGGACTAGCAGTCCAATCTAGCCCTCATTGAAAACCAAAGTTCACTTGTCAAGGAGAAAACATCATGAAAAAATTCATCTTAACCCTAGGCCTTCTCAGCCTTGTTATCTTCCTCATCAAAACCTACTATGACCTCAGAGCAAACCTCATTCACTATTCTGTTTACTATGCACAAAACTTGGACCACGATCCCGACTATGATCCTGTTATGGCCATGATTGTCGATAACCTCGATTATATTCCCAGACCAGAAAATGATAGCATTTACTATGACTTCGACGGTCACTCTACCATCCATAGTAGCAACGACGATATTTATTTAACAGGATCTCCAAATGGATACTCTCTTGTTAATTATTTTAATGCTTACGAATTTACAGGTAACGGAAAATTTTTACACTTTAGAATCATGGCTAGTAAGGACAATTTTTTCGATAGCTCACCAGAAAGAAAACAAGAAGCGTAAGCGTCCAATAACGAGGTATCTATCTTGAATCCCTATTATCCGATATACTAATAAAAAGATAAAAAATCGGAGGAAACAGATGCCAATCAATTTACTAGACCTAGGCCTTGTTCATCTAGTCTG
>NZ_JACBXX010000138.1 GCF_013415245.1 Streptococcus danieliae
CCAGTAGACCAAATTTTTTTAAAATACGTTGCTTTACGTTACCGTCCTTACGATATCCTTCTACAAGATAAACGTGAGTACGGCCTTCTTTATTGGTAGTTGTTTTGATAAATGCCATACTCTATTACACCATACACAACCATATACAACAAGAAAAATAGTTGGATTTTACAAAAAAACTCAGCTCTATCAAGGGTTTGAGCTAAGTTTTCATAAATCTAGGTGATAAAGTCGGGTGTACATGGTTATTGTCCATATTGCTCGGAATGGGACGAAGAAAAAGGGGGGAGAAGAATGGTAGAGGAGGTAGAGAATGGCTAAATATTACGAATTCCACTGTTTGCGATGTAATAAGTTGATTACAACTGATGATGAGGAATTTACTGTATTATCTTTTACCGGATACTGTGAACAATGTGCAATTAAACAAGAGAAGCTCTCAACTGATGAATGGTGAAATAAGAGGAATTGAAAATGACAGCTAAACCACGAAAAAGAGCGATTGCTAAGGCTCGAAACAAGTTATATAAACATCAGGTATCTAAAGCTGGACGCGAGATTTTAGCATATGCGAAGGTGATTGGAGAAGTTATGGAACGAGCAGGAATAAGGTTGAAGGAGGCGGAAAATGAGTGAGTTGAAGTATAAGGTGGGGGATAGAATTACACTTGAAGGTGAGATTATTGAGATTTACAACGACGATAAAGGGCATTTTCCTTATAAGATAAAATTCAATAGTGAAGTCGATTGGTGTAGAGAACAGGATTTAAAAATTATTAAACCTAAACCCCAAGTCCTACCAGTCGCCATCGAATACTATGAATTTTACAAGGACAAGCTGATAGGTTTTGACGAGTGGTTCGGTGATTTCTTTGGCCGAGATTTTCGACAAGAGTTTGGAGAAGACCGAGCTGAAGAATTGCAAAAATGGTTATATGATAACGACTTCGAAACGAACCGAGAGCGTGAACTGGCATTAGCTACCCTAATTGTTAAAGGTCCGGAAGCGGTTGAGGTTATCAAGGAGAAGGAGTATCGAGTAGCTATTCCGAACGGGGACGGAGGATTTGTTTATCTAGTTAAGAATACTAGTGCGGATGACCTCTTCTTTGTTGCTGATAAGAATATCTCCCGTTATTGCTATGGATTAACCGAGGAAGAAATTAAACACAATCACGCGCCGCTCTGGGGCACAGAATGGGTCAAGGAGGAAGTAGATGGTTAGACTCAAAAAGAGCACCAACCTACCGCATGGCGGAATCATCAAAACAACGATCACGCTGTGGTATGACAAGGTGTTCGTGAAATCGAAAGAAATCACTCTGAAATTATCTAGGCCAAGTACCAAATTTAAGTACATCACGGTTAGTTTGGATGAATTGAAAGACTATCAGAGTGCCGTCATAGTGTTTGAGTTGATGTACAGGCATTATAGTCACCTAGCTGACAAGACGGGTTCTGACTATGCCAGAGACATCGCTAGTAAACTGTTGCAGATGGGATTGATTACAAGAAAAGAGGTAGATAATGTTTAAGTACTTAATTTGTAGGCTAAAAGGTCATGTTTTGAAGTTAGAACGGGACCATGAGGGTGCCTGGTATCCCAAGTGCAGGAGATGTGGAGGTAAGTTGAGTTTATGACAGATATTCGAAAACGTTTAGCTTCGCTGAAGTATATCGATAGCAAGATTAAATCGCTGCAACAAGAAATCGTGAGTCTGAAATCAAGTATCTTGAAATCGCAGCAGTATTCAGACGAGCCCAAAGGTGGAAGTCTGAACAATAAGTCTGAGGATTTGAATATCTTGATTATTGACAGGACCAAAGAGCTGTATGCAAAGATCCAAAAATTACACGATGAACGGGAGGAGCTAGTGGAGGCTATTGAATCTTTGGAGGATCCAGCGGAAAATATTGTTTTGAGGTTGCTTTATGTTAACGGATACTCCTGGAAAGAAGTGGAGCGAGAGTTGAACTGGAGTAGAGGGACAATACAAAATTTCAAAGTCGCTGGGATGAAAAAATTATCAAAGAAATTGAACGATTTGAACTAAATTGAACTTTCTGAGTGCTAAACTAGTAGTATCAATATTTGGGAAAAATGTTGATGAGAACTCCTTATTTATTTTTTGGGCATTACCTCTAAAGGTTTAGGAAGTAGCTCAGTGAAAGAGCCATTGAAAATTTTCAATAAGTCGCAGGTTCGATTCCTGCCTTCCTAATAGTTGTCCACCAGGCAGGTATAGTACTTAACCCTGTCTAGTTCAAACCGGTACCTCAATATCCTCTGGTGGTGGTTGAGAGGATTTTATTTGGAGAGTTGGCAGAGAGGTTTAACGCGCTCGGTTGCTAGCCGAGTGGCCGTACGATTGATGGTTCGTGGGTTCGAATCCCACACTCTCCTTAATATGCACAAGTCATGCGAAAGCGTGGCTTTTTATTATGCTTGATTGGAGGTGATGGAAAATCGCTAAACTAACACTAAAACAACAACGATTCGCAGATGAGTACATCATCTCGGGGAATGCGACAGAAGCTGCTATTAAAGCGGGATATAGTAAGAAGACGGCAAGGTCTATCGGACAGGAGAACCTGACAAAACCTGACATCGAAAAATATATAGACGAGCAGATGCAGCAGCTTGAATCAGAAAAGATAGCAAGCAAGGAAGAAGTCCTAAGTTACCTGACATCAGTCATGAGAGGAGAGCAGACTGAACAGACTCTTAGGGGGACTGGTGAGGGAGCACAGTCCATTATCGATATTGATGTGGGAGCTAAGGACCGAATCAAGGCGGCAGAATTGCTTGGTAAGAGACACAGGTTGTGGACGGATAAAGTTGAAGCTGAAGTGCAAGGGACGGTGGTGTTTGTCAATGAGTCAGAAATCCCAGATTAGAAAAGACCTGCCTTCCTTGATTGGTAAAGGCTATGGCCAGTTTTGGCGCTCTACAAATTTTTACCGGGTTGTGAAAGGTAGCCGTGGGTCGAAAAAATCAAAAACAACAGCTCTCAATTTCATTGTTCGCCTGTTGAAGTATGACTGGGCTAATCTTCTAGTGGTTCGGCGCTATTCCAATACCAACAAGCAGTCAACCTATACGGATTTCAAGTGGGCCTGTAATCAACTTGGTGTGATGCACTTATTCAAGTTCAATGAATCCCTACCTGAAATCACTGTGAAAGCGACAGGGCAGAAAATTCTGTTCCGTGGTTTGGATGATGAGCTGAAAATCACCTCCATTACCGTTGATGTTGGGATTCTTTGCTGGGCGTGGTTCGAGGAAGCCTACCAGATTGAAAATGAAGCCAAGTTTTCAACAGTTGTCGAATCTATTCGGGGGAGTTTAAATGTTCCGGATTTTTTCAAACAGATAACGGTGACCTTCAACCCCTGGTCGGAGCGCCACTGGCTGAAGCGGGTCTTTTTCGATGAAGACACGAGACGGGCAGATACTTTAGCTTTAACGACCACCTACAAGGTCAATGAATGGCTCGATAAGGTCGATATTGAACGATATGAGGATTTATACCTGACCAATCCTAGACGGGCTAGAATCGTCTGTGATGGCGAATGGGGAGTCGCTGAGGGGCTAGTGTTCGACAATTTCGAGGTTGTGGACTTTAACATTGAACAAACGATTCAGCGAATCAATGAAACGACGGCTGGTCTTGACTTCGGATTCACTCATGATCCGACTGCTCTGGTTTGTTCGGTGGTTGATTTGGAGAATAAGAAAATCTGGATTTACCAAGAGCATTATCAGCGAGGTATGCTTACCGATGATATTGTTCGAATGCTGAAGGAGAAGGAGCTCAGCAAGTCTCAACTGACTGCTGACAGTGCGGAAAAACGGTTGATTACAGAAATCAGAAGCAAAGGGATTTCTGGTATTGTAGCTAGTTACAAGGGGAAAGGGTCAATTATGCAAGGGATTCAGTTCCTACAAGGGTTCAAAATCTATATCCACCCATCGTGCGAAAATACCATTGAAGAATTTAATACCTACACCTTCGAACAAGACAAAGAAGGAAACTGGTTGAATAAACCAATCGATAAAAATAACCACATCATCGATGCCTTGCGGTATTCGATGGAGCGGTACCACATTAAACAAAAATCTACTCAAGAGCGGCTAAAGAATGCCGCTTATTATTTTAAGTGAGGATAAACGATGGAAGTGTCTTTTTTGAAGAGTACTCGATTTTCCGCTGAAGCAAATGAACATTTCATTATGCTCCAAGAAGATTTTGAGAGTATTGAGTATGAATCGAAAGAATGGATTGAACAGCTGCAACGCTATATCAGCAAACATAAGGATAGTCAGTTAGGCCGCTTGCAGGAATTAAACCGCTATTACAAGGGTGACAACAATATCAAGTATCGTCCCAAGAAGACGGATGAGACGGCAGCAGATAATCGAATCTCTAGTGATTTTGCTAAGTACATCACTGTCTTTGAGCAAGGATACATGCTTGGTAACCCTGTTGAGTACAAGAACAAGGATTCAGCTATCCAGGAGTATATTGATGAACTGTCTTCTCGGAATAATGAGAAGCGTCATAATACTGCAATCAAGAAAGATTTGTGTGTCTATGGTCGTGCTTACGAGTTGCTGACTGTTGCTGGAAATGAAAATGCTACCTGGATCCGCTTGTTTAAACTACCAGCAGAAAAAACCTTTGTAGTATATGACGATACTTATGAGCGAAATTCACTCATGGCAGTTAATTACTACAACGTCGACTATGGCGGTGGTAAGAAGAAGCAGATTATTAAGGTTTACACTGCTGATATGGTGTATTCTTACGAATATTCATCAACAGACACAGACGGAATGAAGTTCATCGATGGTGAAGAGCATCATTTCAACGGAGTTCCTGTGAATGAGTACAGCAATAATGAGGACCGTTTGGGATCTTTTGAGTCTGTCTTGGACAATATCGACGCTTATGATTTATCACAGTCTGAACTGGCCAATTTTCAGCAGAATAGCAACGATGCAATTTTAGTTATCAAGGGAAACCCCTATACAGGAGCGGATGAAGAAGATTTCCTTGAAGACGGCAGCATTAATCCAAATGGACGCCTTGGGATTTCAATCGCATTCAAGAAGGCTCAAATGCTTATTTTAGATGAGAACCCCAGCGAAAAGGGGACAAATCCAGATGCCAGCTATTTAGTTAAACAGTATGATACAGCAGGGGCAGAGGCTTACAAACAACGATTGGTAAATGATATCCTACGCTTTACTTTCACTCCAGATATACAGGATGCTAATTTTTCAGGAGTTCAATCTGGTGAATCTATGAAGTATAAGTTGATGGCTAGTGATAACTACCGGGAGCAGCAACAGGATTTATTTGAGGCTGGACTGATGCGGAGATTACGCTTAGCAGCGAATATCTGGTCCATTAAAGGGAGCGAGGCTATTTCCTACGATAAGGTTAATCAAACATCAATTATTTTCAAACCGAACATTCCACAGAATGATACTGAATTGGTCACTATAGCTAAATCGCTGTATGGGATGGTTAGTGATCAGACTGTATTTGAGATTTTGAATCAAGTGACTGGTGTCGATGCTCAGTCTGAATTGGAGCGATTAGAAGATCAGGAACCAGAAGAACTTGTTCCTCGTTTGGGGGAGGGGTTAGATGTTGAAGAAGAATCATCAAGATTACTGGACCCAGAGGGTTGATGAGATCATTCGTTATGCAGACCAGCTTGACATTGATGTTTTTGCCGAAATAGCGAAAATCTATCTGGAAGAAGCTAAGTTGGTTCAAAAGGAGTTGTTTGCTTTCTATCAAAGGTTCGCGGATGACAAAGGTTTGACTTTGCAAGAAGCGATGTATCAACTCAGACATGAGGATATGAGCGATTATCAGCAAAACGCCAAACGATACTTTGAGCAAGCAGAAAAAGATCCAGAGCTTTTAAAACGGCTAAATGAGCAGTATGCTTCCGCTAGAGCTACCAGAATGGATTTATTGAATCTTGAATTGACTTGGCGAGCTGGTGTATTGGCAACCTCTATCAGTTCAACCTTTGAGAATCATTTGCTAAAGACTGCCAAGTATGCCTATCGCAAAGCTGGGGATAGACGAAGTACTATCAATGAACCAGCTTTAAGAGAATTGATTAGAACTCCAATTAACGGCAAGAACTATTCAGAGCATATCTGGGGCAATGTCGATAAGCTAGCAGAGGATCTAAGAGAGGTTCTTCGCCGTGGTTTTATCCGAGGATTGAATCCTAGAGAGATGGGGCAAGAGATTGCTAAGAAGTACAATGTGGCAAGGAGCAGGGCACAGACAATCATTCGGACGGATGGAACTGCGATTATCTCTAATTCTGTCGCAAAGCGCTACTTGGATGCTGGATTGAAATATTACCGTATTCTAGTCCATCTTGATGATAGAACGACAGATGTTTGTAGACGGATTGCTAAAGAGGATAAACTCTACGAATTATCAGAAATGAAGGCTGGGCTTAACGCTCCGCCTTTTCACTATAATTGTCGGTCTGGAATTGTGCCGGATGAAGAAGAACTTGGAGGCGGTAAAGTTTCACAGGTTCACTTTATCAATCCTCTTGAAGGTGCAGCTTCCGAATCAGAGAAGGTGAATAAAAGGAGAAAGGACAATTCCCTCAGAGTTGATAGAAATTTGATAAATTCTAACGCATATCGTAGAAAATTTGATTCCATAAGTGAAAATTCCAATTTGAACAGAGCTTTGTATCAATCTGCGAAAGAAATACTCTTTCACAGAGACGGAACTAAAAAAGAAGACTTATACTTGCTCGATTTAACAGGAAAGGTTCTTTACAAAAACAATGTGAGCCAGGGAGATCGCTCTGTTAGTTATACCAAGTCGATGCTAAAATTGATACGGGAGCATGATTCTCCCATCATTACTATTCACAATCACCCTAGTAGCATGCCTCCTAGTTTGGGGGATTTACACTCGCAACTCGTGAGGGGCTACTCAGAAGGGTTTATAGTGGGTCATAATGGAATTGTATTTCAGTATGAGGTATCAAGTTTAAAGAGCTTTATCCCTTATGTTACCTATCTGCAGATCCTTGAAAATAATCGGCTAAAGGGGTATAATGAATTTGAAAGTCAGATGAGCACTCTGAAAGAATTATCTGAGAGTTTTGGTTTTACCTTCAAGGAGGTGGGAAGAGATGAGTGATGACTTGAAGTTTTTAATTGAATATTTCTCTGTCCCCCGATATTGTTTGGAGGAGTCCGGAGAGTATTTGTCTAGTGAAGATGAAATATTCCAGCGTTATTCTTCTTTGTCAGCTGACGAAAAAGAGTATCTTTCACAAGTTGCGGTTTACTAATGTTTTAGGCACTTAGAGTCAATCTAGGTGCTTTTTTCATACTCTGAAAGGAGAGAATAAATGTTACAGTTAGTTTGGAATCTTGTTAGCTTATTCCTGGGTGTTTTCCTAGCTTTGTTGCTAGTGAGTATGATTGTTTTGTATATCACAGATTTTATGAAAGAGTTGAAGAAAACGGTCAAACGGTAGGCCGTTTTTGTTTTGTCCAGACTTGCGGAAGACGAAAAAAGCTGTCATGTTTCGTTGCCGAACGTAAAACGAGATTTTCGAGTAGCGACGTAATCGCTGGAGGATAGATATGTCAGAAGAAAACCAAAATCAGTCAGTTGATGAGCAACAAGAAGTGGAAGCTACCGAGAGCGAGGCGAAACAAGGCCGGCTCTTTACTCGCGATGACGTGGCTAAGATGCTTAAAGCTGAGCGGACCAAGTGGGAAGATGGGCAAGCTAAGGCCCTGGAAGAGGCACGTACTGAGGGAGAGCGTCTAGCTCGATTGTCTAAAGATCAACGAGCCAAAGAGGAACAAGAGAAGCGTGAGCAGGCTATTCAGGAGCGAGAGAATGCAATTGCTCTGAAAGAGTTACGCTTGGAAACTCGGGATCTTTTAGCTACGGAAGGTTTGCCGTCAGAGTTTTTGGATATTGTTTTAGCCCCTACTGCAGAGGAAGTGACAAGCAATATTGAAGCACTTCGAAAAGTATTCGATGAAGAGGTCGAGAAGAAAGTCAATGCTCGGCTTGTTCAAAAGACGGCTCGGACTGGAAATTCATCATCTGGCATGTCCAAATCAGAGATTATGGCAATTAAGGATGATGATGAACGTCAGCGTTTAATTGCTGAAAATCGAAGTTTATTTACGCAGAAATAGGAGGAAGATATGGCTGAACAAAATCTAAATGTCATGGCAGACCTTGGCGAGATTAAAAGTATTGATTTCGTCAATCGTTTTTCAAAAAACATTAATGACTTACTTACCCTACTTGGGGTAACTCGAAAAGAGTCGCTTTCTAGTGATTTGAAGATCAAGACCTACAAATGGGATGTGGATCTAAATAATACGAATCCTGGAGAAGGGGAAATCATTCCACTTTCTAAAGTGACTCGGACTTTAGATAAAGAATATACTGTTGAGTGGTTCAAGAAGCGTCGGGTAACCACTGCAGAAGCAATTGCGCGTCATGGGGCTTCTCGTGCCATCAATGAGTCAGATAACCGTATTATGCGTGAGATTCAAAATGGGATTAAAGAGCAATTCTTTGATTTCTTGAAGAAGAAGCCTACAAAAGTCAAAGGGGCAGGTCTTCAGAAAGCATTAGCTGAATCATGGGGGAAATTGTCTACTTTCAATGAGTTTGAAGGTTCTCCAATTGTTTCCTTTGTGAGTCCACTTGATGTTGCTGAATACCTTGGTGATACGAAAGTTCTGGCGGACGCAAGTAACGTTTTTGGTTTTACTTTGCTAAAAAATTTCCTTGGAATGTCTAATGTCATTGTTATGCCTTCTGTCCCTAAAGGAAAAATTTACTCGACTGCTGTTGAAAATATTGTCTTTGCCCATCTCAATGTGAACGCTTCTGATTTAGGTGGTCTTTTCTCTGATTTTACAGACGAAACAGGCTTGATTGTAGCAACTCGTGGTCGTGAGATTTCAAATCTTACTTACGAATCTGTGTTCTTCGGAGCGAATGTTCTTTTTGCAGAAATTCCGGAAGGTGTTATTGAGGCAACTATTGAGGCTGCTCCAGCTCCAGCTGCTTAGTGAGGAGAAGCAATGACTATTCTTGACGAAGTTAAACTACTGAAAGGGATTCCTAAGGAGGACACTATCCAGGATGACCTTCTGAACCTCATCATCGAGGATAGCAAAGAGCGAATCTTAGCTTTTGTAAACTTACACTCAAGTGTTCAAAAAACAGAGCTTCCTGAATCTGTAAATTACATTATTCGAGATGTGTCTGTGAAACGCTACAATAAGCTGAATTCGGAAGGGGCAACTGCTGATAGTGAGGAAGGTCGCTCTTTTTCATGGGAGCCTAATTACTTATCTGAGTATGAGGAAATCCTGGCTAATTTAGTTATGAATAAACGACCTAAGGGAATTGCTCGTTTTATTTAAGGAGGTTTCATGATTTACAGTGATAGGGTCATTCTGATTTTAGAAGCGCCGGAAGAAGACTATCTGGGTTCAAAAGTCGTAAAAACAAAAAGCAATCCTGTCCCCTGTATGATGAGCCTTTTGAACTCTGCTGAGCAAATGGGTATGTTTGGTAATTATCGAACCAATCGATTTAAGTTACATGTTCAAGGCATAAAAAGCGAGTTTAGTGAAATTGAATATCGTGGACAAAGATATAAGATTTCAGGCTTGAAACACTATAGGAATAGTACGGTGATTTATGTATGATTACCTACAAAGTGAGAGGTTTGGATAGCTTTCTAAGAAAGGTACGAAAAAAGCCCAAAGAAGCTCAAAAAGCTGTAGATAAAGTGTTGATTCGTTCTAGTCTCAGAGTGGAACGAGGGGCTAAATTCTATGCTCCTTGGGATACCGGATGGCTGAGTAACACTATTTACAGTGCTCCTATAGGAGTTTTATCTCATAAAGTTGTCTCGCCAGCTCACTACTCCGTATATGTTGAGCTCGGTACTCGTAAAATGGCAGCTCAACCCTTTATGATGCCAGCACTGGAGAGCGAGTATCCTAAATTGATGGGAGAGCTTAAAGTTATGTTTAGGGGGTAAAGATGACCTATTCATCTACCACAAAATTTTTAAAGACCTTAGGCAATCGCTTATCAGATTTAGAAATCCCGATTTTTTATAAATTACCGAAGGCTTCTGAAATGGAGCCTTTTTTGGTAATTGGATCAGCAACTTCTGATACAGGTAAGACTGCTTTGACAGGAGCAGTTATCGAAGATGTGACTGTATCTATTGATATTTTTTTACCGAATGACAATCGGACGCTGGTTGAGGAAACTAAATTTAAGGCTATCCGATTACTCGGAAGGAACTCTAGAATTAGTACAACTGTGATACTAGATGACACGATAGGTCGAGAAGTCTATCATATTGCAATAAGGTTAACAGAATCAATTATTTAAAGGAGAATGAAATGGCTAAAAAAGGAGAACAACAGCCAAATATTTCAATTACTACTGGTAAACCAATTATCGGAAGTAAGGTGTTTTATTTTATTCAAGCTGTAGATGCTGCGCTTGGATCAGCTGCATTATTGCCGTCTTATCGTACTGACGGGACTACGACTTTGGGTGGAGAGTATCTTGATGAGCAAACACAACAGGGACGGCTTCTTGAGAAATCTACTGATGAGCACTCTATCGAGGTGACTTCTTATCATGCCCCTCAAGATCCATCTGTAGGGGTTATCGAAGATGCTTCCCGTTCTGGTAAATCTGTCAAAGTCTGGGAAGTTATTGTCGATGATAGTGTGAAGTTAGTGCAAGATAATAAGGATACTTATCCAGCTAAATTTGGGTATGCCAAAGTGGGAGAGGTTGAACGTTCTTCTGGTACTACAGATTATGTTGAATTGTCTTATACACTTGACGTAATCGGTGCCTTGAAAGATGGACGATTCCCACTCACACAGGAAGAAATTGCTTTGCTTACCGATGTTTATGAATATCAAAATCCAGGCGAGACAACTGGTGACTATAATGATATTCAGAAAGCAGGGAACCAAACGGAAACCGTATCTGGCTAACAAAAGGGAGGGCACGAAAGCTCTCTCTTATTTTTATTAAAAGGAGAAATGAACTATGGAATTTACAGTAGGCAAATCAACAGTTGACATTAAATTTGATTATCGAGCAATGTTCAAGATTGATAAAGAGTTGGGAACTCGTGATCCCAAAACTGGTAATCGCAATAGTGATGGAATCGGTTCACTATTTACAAAAATCATTGATCGAGATGACCAAGGTGTTGTTGATTTGATTGTTGTCATGGCATCAAAAAAAGGTAAGGCTGTCTCAGAAGAAGAAGCTATTACTGCAATTGAGCAATATTTTGAAAAGAGTGATACGGAAGATCCTCAGGAAACTCTTTTTCAGGAAATTGAAGAGGAGATGGTGGAATCTGGTTTTTTCAAAAAGAAAATTTTGAAATATATCGAGAATTTAGAGAAGGCACTAGCCTTTTACCAAGCCAAAGTGGAACAGAATCCAGAGGACGTAGAGCTAAGTCTTCAGGTCGAAACCATCGGCGCAACTATTGGCAAGATGAAAAGCGCGACCTCCTAAGAGAGTGCGCAGAGGCTGGCTGTACGGATATTGAGTTGATTCTTTCTTGTAATAAGTGGGAGCTAGAAGCGATTCTTGAAGGCTTGTATCTAAAACAAGTTCAATACAAAGAGATGTTATCTGGTTTAGCTTTGGAATTACGTTACACATTGAATGCTAAGTCCGTTAGAGCCAGCAAATTAAGTAAGAAGAGTGATCGAGAGAAGATTCGTTCTGTGTTCAGGAAGAATGGAGAACAAACTACTTCTAAAAGTGATTTTGCTGACAAAGTAAATCGTATGAATAATTATTTCAAAAACAGATAGGAGGTGAGGGGATGTCCGGTTTTGACGGGAGTATTACAGCTCATATAGGTGCTGATCTAAGCGACTATGAGCGAGCTATGGCTGAAGTCCAATCAAAGACTAAGCAAGCGTTTGATGCTGCACAAAAAGCAGCTGCTAATAGTGCAAGCCAAATGGTTCAAAAGATTGGAGCTTTGATGGCCAAGCTAGCTAGTAGCAGTGATAGTCTGGGTTCAAAAATCGGTAAAGGCCTCACTGGTAGTTTGAAAATAGCCCTTGGAGAACTCCATCGGATGCTTTCAAATATCGGACAACGTTTGCCTGAACCGATTCGTATTGCTGCTCAAAAAATGGCGAATGCTTTGAGCGGTGCCTTTCAGACTATTCATCAGAAAGCGACAGATTTTGGGAATCGTGTTAACTCATTACTGACTAAGGCGTTTAAATTTGATTTCAAGTATGCTCTATCTAGCCCAAAAGCGATGTTTGCAGAGTTGAATGGGGTCGTGGATAGATTTGCTAGTGGTATATCTGGCAAGCTCTTAGGGGCAGTCAGCAAGTTGGCTAGTGTAGCTGGTAGGCTACCAGGACCCTTCGGGGCTGCCTTTGGAGCAATGGCTTCGAAAGTGTCTATACTTGAAGGAAAAATAACAGGAGTAGCTGGGAAGATTACAAGAGCACTTGGATCGCAAGTGTTGAATCCGGTCATGTCTTCTTGGTCCAGCATGTTCAGTGCTCTGGGTTCTAAAGTTAATTCCTTTGTTGATAGACTTTCAAATAGTTTAGGGGGACGCTTGGCAAGCTCGATTGGTAGAGCAGCTAGTCAAGTTTCTGGGAGATTAGGCGGGGCTTTTTCTTCTCTTGGGTCTAAAGCTACTGGTGTGCTTTCCTCTATCAGCGCTAAATTCGCTAGTGCAAGTAGTTCCGGAAATCAACTTGGAAGTACAGTTCGAAACATTGTATCAGCCTTTAGTTTACTTGCGGTAGCCCAAAAGGGTATCGACATGATCAAAGGCTCTATTGATGGAGCGATTAGTCGCGTAGATACCATGAATCGTTTTCCAAGGACGATGGCCCTGTTTGGTTATTCTGCAGCGGAATCAAAAGCGGCAGTTGACCAACTTTCAAAAGGCATTGAAGGCCTACCAACTACACTTGATAGCGCGGTGGCAAGTGCCCAACAACTATCGATCACGACTGGTAGTTTGGATAAGGGAACCAAGTTAGCTTTAGCCTTTAATAACGCTATGCTTGGATACGGTGCAACAACTGAAGGTGCTGAACAAGCTCTCAGACAGTTCAATCAGTCTCTTGGTTCAGGAAAAATCCAAGCTGAAGAATTCAACTCTATTAGTGAAGCTGCGCCAGGCTTAATGAGTAAGATGGCCCAGTCTTTCGGTTTTGGTGAAAAAGGTGTTCAAGATTTAAAGAAAGCCTTGTCCGAAGGAACCATTACTGCAGACGAGTTTGCAGATAAGATGATTGAGTTGAATGAAGGAACGGGTGGCTTTGCAGAGATGGCTCTGGCCTCTGCTGCAGGTATTCGAACTGCTTGGGGAAATATTAAGAATGCCATTGTAAAAGGTGTTGGAAATATCATTCAAGCATGGGATGAAGCAGCTGAGGCTAAAGGTCTAGGTACCATCTATGCGAACTTGATGAAAGTAAAAGAAGGCGTCAACAAGGTCTTTGGCGGTATTGTAAAAACAGTTCCGAATATTGCTGGAGCAGTAGCAAGACTGAAAGACGCTTTCAAGTTTGATTTTTCTTTCTTATCTCCCGTAAAAGATCTGTTTTCTGGTTTGGGTCAAGCGCTTGATGAGTTTGCTAATAAAGGTCGTGTAAGTATTGGCACTATTGGCCAGATTGCTGGAGCGTTGGCCAAAGTTGGTCCTGCTGCAGTTGCAGCTTGGGCCATGTTAAATCCTTCGGCAGCTATTGGCGCATTAAAACCTTTGATTGCAGGTCTAGGTAGTCTCGGTGGAATTTTGGCAAGTGTTGGAGGGGGTATCGCAAGTTTCGGAGCAGTAGCTTCGGGAGCTTTCAGTGTACTTGCGGGCTTTGCTGGAGTCCTGGCTGCTAAGGTATCGGGTCTAGGTGGAGTATTTGCAAATGCAGCAAGTATTGGTCTGAATGTGCTAGGAATGATGACTTCTGGCATTGCTAGTGTGGCCAGTCTCGCCCTTGCCTCTATTGGACCGGCTGCGATTCTAGGTTTAGTTTTAGCTGGCTTAGGTCTCATTAATAGTCAATTTGGAGCACAGATTGATCAGTTGTTGCAAATTGTTACGACAAAAGGACCGATGGTTATCTCTCTCCTGGTAGCAGGAATTACGAGTCAGATACCAGCTTTAATTGCGAGCGGTGTAGAGCTGGTTGCTAGTTTTGCCCAAGCATTTGTGGTTATGTTCCCTGTTCTTGTGAATGCTGGAATGTCTCTCATTTCTAGTTTGGTTCAGGGTGTTGGTGCAAATGCTGGTTCTTTGATTAGTTCAGGTCAGATGGTTATCGGGACTTTCTTGAATTCAGTTCTCACAGCTTTGCCACAACTGTTAGTTCTTGGTATGCAATTTTTGGCTAATCTTTCTCAAGGGATGATACAGAATCTTCCTCAATGGCTATCAATAGTACAGCAAATTGTTTCAAACTTTTTAACGGGTCTTGGGCAGGCAATGCCTACAATCCTGGCTAAGGGTATTGAAATTCTCCAAAACTTGGTGCAAGGGGTTGTTCAAGCATTGCCGATATGGTTAGCTATTGCAGCTCAAGTCATCACTTCCTTTATCCAGGGAGTTGTTTCTAACCTGCCAATGATTTTGTAGGCTGGTATTCAGTTGATTGTGTCTTTAGTCCAAGGGCTAATCAGCAATTTGCCACAGATTATTCAGTCAGGTATGCAAATTATCAATTCGCTTATCTCTGGAATTGCCCAGTCTATCCCTCAAATCATTATGGCTGGTATTCAACTGATTGCGCAGCTAGCGGTAGCTTTGATTATGGGGCTACCTAAGATTATTGAAGCGGGTATCCAACTGATTATCGGTCTTGGTGAAGGGATGATGTCTGCTGTTGGAGGCGCTATTGGGGGTGTAGTTGATGGTATTACAGGCTTCTTTGGAGGTATGTGGGATACCATCACTGGTAAAACTAGTACTAGTACCGCTCAGGTAAAAGCTGATTCTTCAAGTATGTCGAGTCAAGTTTCTTTTGATGTCCAGAATATGGCTACAAGCAGTCAGCTAAGTGCTCAGAACATGTTTACAGGCATTGATTTGAGTTTTGGTCAACTGAGCACTAGTGCTACAACCAAGACTTCTGAAATGGCCATGGGTGTATCTACAACTATGGCCGGACTAGACTTGGATACCTTAACCAAAGCTACCTCAATCAACAATAATGTAAGCACTAATTTTGCTAGTGCTCAGACTAATGCTGCGGGGTCAACTTCTCAATTAGCTAGTCAGACCTCGCTTGACTTTTCAACAGCTATGCAGAATGCTGGTTTATCCACCTCAACAATTGCTTCTCAGACAGGGGTCGATTATGCGACAGCTTATCAAAATGCAGCGAGTTCGAGCTCTCTCATTGCCTCTCAAACTGGGATTGATTTCAGTACTGCTCAAGCTTCAGCTACATCTTCTACCGCTGGTTTAGCTTCTAGTGTCAATGGTGACCTGTCGGGTGTAGCTGCATCAGCACAGTCGAATACAGCTCAAGTTGCTACAAGCATCACTTCGAATTTTCAACGAGCGGAGCAAAGTGCTAGGTCAGCCATGAATGGTGTGGCCAATGCGGTACGGACTGGTATGACTCAAGTTGGATCAGCAGTTCAAAGTGGTGGACAAAAGATCACATCGACATTTACAAATGCCTTCAACCGAGTTCGTAGCACTGTGACAAGTGGTATGAATGCGGTCGTATCGGCTATTCAGTCAAGTATGAGTCGTGCTGCATCGGTGTCTCAAAGTACTGCATCTCAGATTGTGTCTATCTTTAATCAACTAGCTGGACAATTGCAGGCTGCAGGAGTTCATGCTGGACAAGGTCTCTATAATGGTTTGGCGAGCATGGCTGGCGCTTTGTATGCACTTGCTGCAAGTATTGCGAGCAATATTGCAAATACTCTTCGTCGTGCCTTAGATATTCATTCACCTTCTCGAGTTACGAGAGCGATTGGTAGCTACACAGGTGAAGGTATGTACAATGGGATGGCAGGCTGGGTTAGCGATATTGAGGCAGTTTCGAAGGAATATGCAAAAGCTATTACGGATCAAGAGTTTGAGTCCAACAGTGTGATGAAAACGTCAGCTCAGGTAACTAATTCTGGAGTCAAATCTAGTTTAGAGTCCCTCAGCAATGAGGTTCGTTCGATGGTGTTACCTGAGTCTAAGTTTGAAATCTACAATGAGTTTGTAGGGGATGAAATTTACACTACAGTCAAAGAGAAAGAAGCTAGACAACAAGCTTTGTCTGAGTTTTTTAATTACTAGGAGGAAGAATGGATTTAGAGATTAATCAGAGGGGGAGGGTTTCTACCTTGTCCCAATTTGGTATCTATAATATCGAGATTCAAGAATCTTCTCCTGAGCTAGACATGGAAACTCGTACGGTTAAAGGGCGGTCAGGACGAATCTTCGATAATGCAAATTTTAAGAAGAAAGAGATTGAGGTGAGGGGACGGATTAAAGTCCCTTCTATTTCTTCTTTTTATGAAAAACAAGATTTCTTAAATGGTTTTTTCTTGAGTAGGACACCTTACTTTATTCGTAAGCTGGTTCCAGAACAAGATGAATTATATAGATTTGAGTTGCCTGGTAGCAGCAGTGGAGATTTCGCTGAGAAGCACAGGGAATATCTCCCGTGGAAATATCGTCATGAAGTTCTTGTGACAAAGGAAATAAACTTTTCATTTAAAGGCCGTTTCACTGGTGGTCTTGTCTATGATCTACATATCCATTTTGAGACAGCAAATCTCCCTTTTGGTCAGTCAGATCCTAGAGATGTTGTTCTTTCAGGGGGAAAAATTCCGTATCACGGTACTGAAATTCTTAGTCAATTAGAAGTTCCTTTCAGGGTTGAGTTTGTATCAAGTGGCGGTCAGAACGCGTTCTATTTTCGATTAAATAATCATAATTTCATGTTTAATCAAGCTTCTGATTTAGAAGATGGGGCAAAGATAACTGTCTTTGGGCATGAGGTGGTTATGAATGGGGAGAATGCTAATGAAAAAGGGAATTATGAATTCTTCGAACTGTACCCATTTGATGAAAATGTTTATCAAACTGATTTTAAGGGGAGAATTCGCATTCTAGGATTGGTTGATTTATTTAAATAGAAAGGAGTTTTGATGGTAACGTTTCTTGATCAAAATCAGCGCCGGTATGGTGTTCGTATGGTTTATAGCCTGAAACAAGCTATAAACGGTGAAAGATCGCTGTCAGGTAAAATTACTGAGCCGCAGAATGTGATTCGTAGGATTGATCGTGGTTGGCGTCTTTTGATTGGAGATGAGTATTATGTAGTGACCTATGTTAAACCGTATGATAAAGGACGACTGTTAGAAGTAGAGTTCGATGCGGTTCATCAATTCTTTTGGGATTTTGCAAAATCTTCAGTTCACACCTCTTTAAATGATGGCTCCCACACCTTTGAAGAGTATCTCCATTTCATTTTTGACGGAAGTGGGTATTCGTTTAGAAATGAGGTGAAAAGAAATGCTTTCGAGAAACAATCTTTTGGTTTAAAAAATCGCCTTACTTTATTTAATGACATTGTTAAACAGACAGGTATAGAATTTGTGGTTCACGGAAGGGTTGTTCGAATCTTAAATCAATCTGGTTCAGATTTGACTACAGTTGTCCGTAAGAACTTCAATATGAATGAACTAAAGATTGAAAAGAATATCAAGGATTTCTCCACTTATCAAGAAGGTTTTGGTGCTTGGAATGATAAGGAGGACCATTCGAAGGGGCGATTACGAGTAACTTATAGAAGTCCGCTTGCTGCAGAATATGGGCTTATTGAAGCTGATCCGTTTGTTGATGAACGGTATACGGATCGTGAATCTTTATTGGAAAGATTGAGGTCAAATGTAGACTCATCTTATAGTTTGTCAGTTCAGATTGATATGGAGGATTTGACAAAATCCGGATACCCATATACCCAGCCTAGATGTGGCGATTATATCATGGCGATCAATGATGAACTTGGCTTCCGGAGAAAGGTTAGGATTGTCTCTTATGTTAGCTCTTACGACATTCGGGGAGAATTGGTTGGGCATAAGATAACCTGTGGAAATGTCGGGGCTGTCGAGAGGTCTGCGTCCCAAGTTTCAGCCTTATCAGCTAAAATCGGACAAGCACAGATTGAAACCGCAGAAGCCTATAAAGCAGCTCTCGAGGCCCTGGTTGCTACTAACGGAAAAAATAAAAACTACTGGGCTGATACTTTTCCAACGGATGATCCTCCAGGAACTTTGATTAAAGGGGACCAGCTTTATTATCAAAATGGTGAAAAAACGGAGCTGTACATTTGGAACGGGCTAGAGTGGCAAAGAGCTAAACTTGGCATTGATGAAGAAGAGTTTGAAAAAGAGCTTGCAGAAGTTGAAAAACAACTTGCTGAACAAGAAAGACTCCATAATGAAAAAGTTGCGGAGATTCTGGTTAGATCTGCTAACAGTCAGGATTTGGCTGATGAAGCCAAACGCCTAGCTGAGAAGGCTAATGCAGATTTAGCAGAGGAGCGAGAACGCTCTAATTCAGCCATCCAGAACGCTTTGTCAGAGGCTAGACGTTTGGCCCAAGAAGAGCGAAAAGCGACTGAACGGGCTATTCTAGGCGCTAAAAATGGGGCTGTGACAGAGGCTACTAACTTACTCAATGTGGCTAAGCGAGCCTTAGAGAATGACCTGTCTAGTGCTAATCGATTGATTCTTGAAACTAAGCGGACTTTGGAAAGTCAAGTGTCTGGAGTTTCGACTGAACTGACCAAGACCAACGATACCATTAAAACACTAGCCAAGAAAACAGACGTCGACCGGGTCAATCAACGTTTGTCTAGTGCAGAAACTAGTATCACTCAGCAAGCTGGACAGATTGCTTTGAAGGCTAATCAACAGACTGTCGATGGGCTAGCTAACCGGGTTCAATCAGCAGAATCTTCTATCACGCAGCAAGGGAATCAAATCGCCCTCAAAGCCAACACCTCGGATGTCAATGCGCTCAAGAATCGAGTGTCGACTGCTGAATCGAGTTTGACAGTCCAGGCAGGGCAGATAGCAGCTAAGGCGAATAAGTCCGATGTGGATAACATGGGGCGCCGAATTGCAACGGCAGAGGCTAGTTTGACGGCTCAAGCTGGGGAGATTGCTCAGCGCGTGAGAAAATCTGATTTTGACCGGGAGACCGGGCGCTTGAATAACGTTGAGGCTTCTGTTCGAAATTTAGGGGACCGGGTGACGACGGAGATTTCTCGAGTTAACACTCAAGTTCAGAATTTGCGAGTAGGTGCTCGCAACTATGCGGAGGATTACGAGTTTAAGCGTGGTTTGTGGGAGTATTCTCAAGGAGATAGTTCAAGGACCGTTCAGGGAGTAAGTGATGGTGCTTTCACCATGACAACAGAGACTGGAGTCTGGCACCAATGGCAGATTCATTCTGAGTCGGGTATTCGTCTTGGTGGGAAAGCAGATAGTGCTGCTTTGTTGGAACTAAAGACTGGTGAAACTTATACTTTGTCTGTTGAAGTAAAAGCCAATTCTGGGAATCCCGAGTTCTGGTTCGAGTTGCGTGACAATGGGAAAGTAAACTACAACAACGTAGTCACTCATTTGTATAAGCGGGTACAAGCGACACAAGACTGGGTTCGCTATAGTGTGACGGGAGTTTTAAAACCAAACTCTGATTTTAGTCACCGTCGTATCATTCTTGGGTATACGGCTATTGGATCCGTATCTTTTAGGAGAGTTGAGCTTACACAAAGTTCCATGGTTACTGACGCAGGACCTGCTCCAGAGGATACCGTTCAAGAGATTCAATCTGTCAAAACGACTATTACCCAGACATCCGAAGGAGTAACCCAGTTATCGACCAAGGTTAATCAAAATAGGGATAAACTCACTCAACAAGAAACTCGAGTGAGTCAGCTGGTCGGTGAGGTATCTAGTAAGGTCTCTAAAACAGAGTATGATAATCTCAAGCGGACTGTGGATAGCCAGACGACACAGCTTCAGCAGACTACTGAGTCTATCGCTTTAAAGGCGGATAAAACGACTGTGGCGACTGTTCAGACATTGGCAAATCAAGCCAAGGCGGAATCAGCTAGTGCTAAAACAAAAGCTAGTTCTGCGACTAGAAGTGCCAATGAAGCGAAAACGACCGCCACTAGTGCCGAAGTAAAAGCGAATGAAGCCAAAGGAACTGCAGGGAGCGCTTTGACCAATGCCAATCAGGCAAAGGCAAATGCAGAGGCAGCTGACAGGAGTTCTCGAGATGCCGTGACGAAAGCAGTAGCTGCGGTTGCTAAGGCAAATGGGGCAGACGAGAAGGCAGCAGAAGCGATTCGGAAAGCTGGAGCTAATCAGGAATCAATTCGGCAGACTAAAGCAGATTTGACTGTTGTATCGAACGAAGTTAGGACTAAGGTTAGTCAAGTGGATTTCAACGGGGCCACCCAACGCTTGGCTACTGCAGAAACAACGATCAGTACCCTAGCAGGTCAGATAAACACGAAACTTTCTCGAACTGAGGTCAATTCGATTGTTGATGGGAAAGGTTACCAAACAGCCAATCAGGTCAACAGTATCATTAGTGGAAAAGGTTATCAGACAGCTAGTCAGGTTGAGTCAGCTATCACGGCTAAGCAGTACGTCAATCAGACTACTCTGACCAATACCATTAATCAGACTGAACGGGGATTGTTGAGCCGTATTACCCAAGTCGAGACCAAGATTCCAGAAGGCTATAGTGGTGCCAACTTGATTCTGGAAGGAGCTCGCCAAGGTCCTGGTGAATATTGGAGAGGCACCACTCTTCTTAAACATAGTTTTTATCACAATGGTGAGAAGTATCTTTTTCAACATAACACTGACAAGCCAAATGAGATTTTTGCAATGTCCAATCGTTTCAAGGTCAAACGAAATACCAAATACTCTCTCAGTTTCTGGACATTCTCCAGTGGGAATATGAAGAGCTTTGATGTTTTCTTTCTAGCTCGAAAGAAAGAAGAAACTAAAGATTTCACCTCGGCTAATAAGATCATAAACAGTAAGGTTCCGAGTCCGCACAGGGCAGAGTACGTGACGGTGACGTTTGACAGTGGCGATAACGATGAAGGTTACATCCGTTTTGACAATAATGGCTCCAAGGATGGCAAAGTAGCCATTTTTGCTTTTGGCGAGGTGATGCTAGTTGAAGGATCTACACCAGCAAGATATAGTCCTGCTCCAGAAGAACTAGCAACTACCGTGGCTCTTCATGAGGTCCGTGATACGGTAGACAGCCACACTAGAACACTAACTGCTCAGGGTCGCTCCATCAGTCAATTCACGCAGACAGCGGATGGACTGGTGTCCCGAGTGTCGAGTGCGGAAAGTGGTTTGAGTAGACTGGACGGACGAGCCAATTTTGTAGAGTCAGCGTTGAACGCCACGAAAACGGAAGTCAGTCAGTTGGCTGGGTCCTGGGCAGTTCGGAATCTGACCAATTCAGGAACTGTCTTGAATCAGTTGAATCTGAACAAGGACGGCTCGGTCAAGATTGACGGTAAGCTGGTGCAAATCACAGGTCAGACCTATATCCAGGACGGGGTTATTTCTTCTGCTAAAATCGGGAATCTCGATGCAGGGAAGATTACTACTGGAACTTTAAATGCAGCTAGAGTGAATTTGATTAACTTGGATGCAAGCAATATTGTTACAGGTCAAATGTCAGCTAATCGAATTCGAGGAGGAACAATATCTTCTCTAAATGATAGGTCTCAAATCAACCTACAGAATGGACGTTTTTATGTAAGTGATAACGAGGCTGGTTTTTTTCGTGTCGATTCAAATGCTTCTACGATGGGGTTGAAATTTATAAATACTCCTGTAACGGTAGGAGGTGTGAGCAGGAAAGTCTCTAGGGTTATTTTGGGAGGAGATCGCCGGAGCGAAA
Organism: Streptococcus danieliae; assembly: GCF_013415245.1. Lineage (GTDB taxonomy): Bacteria > Bacillota > Bacilli > Lactobacillales > Streptococcaceae > Streptococcus > Streptococcus danieliae_A. The sequence goes on from NZ_JACBXX010000138.1 coordinate 22,060, forward strand.
GTTCGGATTCGAATTTCGGATGGGATAAAGGTGGATTTACTGGGATTGTCATTTCAACAATTCAAGGAACGCGAGCAAATGAGAATTGGCAGTCTGATGATTTGCAGATAATATCAGACCGAGTTGTCTTTTCGCATTCTTATTATAGAGATGACCAGACCAATATTCCGCAACAGGGATGGGAAATGCATACCTTTATTGGTAACTCTCCTCGTCAAGGTCATGTTGTATTAAGACCCTATATGATTGATAAAAACTTGGGGATAATTGAAACAGGAAATGTTTTTTTACACCCTAGAAAGGGAAAGGAAGTTAGCCTTCTGGCAGCTTTACGTGAGCTTAAGGTTGGATTTGTTCACTTTAAAAATGGAGGATTTTCCGATAGTGCCAGAAATGCCATTATTCAAACTATAGATAAACTAACTTCAATGGGAATTTAGAAAGGAAAAAAACATGGACGACAAAACATTGCAATATTTCGCTCAGGATATGTCTGGGAAACTGACCCAGGCAGAACTGGAAGCGAGTGAGTTTAAGGCTCGCTATCAGACGGAGCGGGAGAAGGTAGTTCACTTTGAGCAGGTCTTGGAATCGGACCAGGCGCTCAAAGAACTTTTTGACGAAGCAGCAAGCAAAATGAAAGAAGGTAATTAATATGACACTAGAAATTATACGCACTACTAAGCTTGAAGGGCATCTAAAAGTTGGGGAAGAAACGGTGAAAGTCATGGTCGCTGAGTTTGACGCAAATGGACGGGCACATCGTAACGAGTGGATCAATAACGATGAGCTTTACAATGCAAATCGGAAGGAGATGCGTAAGCAAGAGCGGGCCTTCCAAAATAAGGTCTTTGAAATCGAAGATGAGATTTTGGCAAGTCTTCCTGCGGCAGATGAATCAGCGGAGGATTAGTCATTGAATTGGGGAGAAGTTACAGGGCTTCTGACGGCAGTCGGAGCCCTCCTTGGGATTGGGCATAAAATTATTTCGGAGTTGCAAACCAATAGTCAGAAGAACAACCAAATCATGGAAGACCTAGCGGAGGTGAAATCGGGAGTGTCTGAGATTCAGGAGGTGGCGATTTTGAATACGTCCGGGATCAAGACCTTACACAGCTACCGCTTGGCTCATGATATGAAGGCGGACATTCTGCGGGGCTATACAACCTTAGACCGCAAGCAGGAGATGGCTAAGATTTTCGAATCTTACAAGAAGCTTGGCGGTAACGGTGAGATTGAACTGCTGTACCGGGAATTTGTGGAATTGCCTTTGAAGGAGGAGGAAGTCTATGAAACTAAATGACGACTGGTACCAGGCTATCAAGTGGCTGGTGCTGATTTTTCTACCAGCTCTAAACACCTTGATTTTTGTCATTGGTGGGGAGCTGGGTTATGACTTATCAACCTTGAACAATATTCTGACGGCGGTTTCTGCATTCTTAGGGACGGTCGTTGGGGTATCAACTTTAGATTATTACAGGAAGGAGGAGCAAAATGGTAACAGCAATGGACGTCGTTAATTATGCCAACGGTTTGGTCGGGAAGAAGGTTACAGTTCCTACCAACCCCTACGGGGGACAGTGTGTAGCCTTGATTGACCACATCGTTCAACATTTTACCGATGGCAAAAAGAATCTCGCTTATGTCAATGCAGTTGATGGTTTAAAAAAGGCAAAAGAAATGGGCTTGATTGTAATTTACAACAATCCAAATGACCCCTATCTTCTTCCAGAACCTGGTGATTTCTTTGTCATGAATGATCCGCATTCATGGGGTCATATTGGGGTTGTTGTGTCTGCGGACGTCAACGGGATGCATACCATCGAGCAAAACATCGACGGCTACCGAGACGATAACGGGAATGGAATCAATGACCAATTGGAAGTTGGCGGTGGTGGCTATACCCGCAAGAACTATCGTGATTACAGTAATGTTATTGGCTGGTTCAGATTGCCATATTCAGACCAAAAACAGAAGGAGGGTAAGGTTACCGTGGAACCGAAAACAGTAGGCGAGGATCTATTTAGTGGGCTAACTACGAAAGTTGACCCTAATATCATGAACGCCGATAGCAACCGGGCTACGGTAAATTTGATTGTCATTCATCATAATGCAGGGACCAGTGACGAGAACGCTCGGCGGACATGGTATAAGTCTACCGGCATTGGCACCTCAGCTCATTACCAAGTGACTCCGACTGATATTTGGGGCTGTGTAGGTGAGAATTATGTTGCCTATCATGCGGGCGATTATGGAGTCAACCAACGGTCTATCGGGATTGAACACTTGAACTCAACAGGAGCACGGAGCTGGCAAATTGCGGAAGAGACCTACAAGAACTCTGCCAAGTTGATTGCGGATCTATGCCGCCGTTACAAGCTTCCGATCGACCGCAAACACATTGTCGGCCATAGGGAGATTGTGGCGACCGCTTGTCCTGGTGGCATTGATATTGATAAGCTCATTCGAATGGCCCAGGAAGTAGCCAACGGAGCTGTTAAAGAAACAAAAGTAGAAAAGAAAGAGGTAGTAGATATGTTTACAATTTCAGCTAAAGACCGTGGAATCGCACTCATGACAGGAGGAGTTTTCTATTCGCTCCTGGATGCCAAAGATCCAGAGAATTTCTGGAATCAAGGAGTGCCTCATATTCAGGTATCTCCAAAAACCTTTGACAATTTCCAAACCAAGTCAAATGTGGATAAATTAGACGATGAGACAGTAAATAAGCTTATTGCTGGTCTCAAGAAATAGCAATGAAAGTAGCCCTCGGAGTGATACGGGGGCCTTTTTTAGATTTCAATAAAATTAAATATTATTACGAATATAAAAGAAAAAAGTCTTGATTTGAGGTTCTATTTTAAAATATGGTAAAATATTTAAAATTAGGAGGAGTTCACTATGTATAAAAGACTTGCAATCATAAGTTACGA
>NZ_JACBXX010000242.1 GCF_013415245.1 Streptococcus danieliae
GCTATTATTCAACTTCTTGAGTATCTTAACGATGGCTACGAATGGATAGTGGATATTGACTTGGAAAAGTTCTTCGATACAGTTCCACAAGATAGGCTGATGTCCTTAGTACACAACATTATCCAAGATGGGGATACGGAATCACTGATTCGGAAATATCACCATTCAGGTGTCGTGATTAAGGGTCAACGTTATAAAACATTGGTCGGGACACCACAAGGCGGAAATTTGTCACCTCTCTTGTCTAATATCATGCTCAATGAACTAGATAAGGAGTTGGAAAAACGAGGTCTTCGTTTTGTTCGCTACGCAGATGACTGCGTCATCACAGTTGGTAGTGAAGCATCCGCCAAAAGAGTTATGCACTCCATTAGCCGATTTATCGAGAAGCGATTAGGATTGAAGGTCAATATGACCAAGACAAAGATTGTGAGACCTACAAAACTCAAGTATTTAGGCTTTGGCTTTTGGAAATCTCCGAAAGGCTGGAAATGCCGTCCCCATAAAGATAGTGTACAGAGTTTTAAGCGCAAGCTGAAGCGACTAACGACGAGGAAGTGGAGCATTGACCTAACGACACGGATTGAACGATTAAATTGGGTTATCCGCGGTTGGGTAAATTACTTCTCACTTGGTAATATGAAAACGATACTGACGCAAATAGATGAGCGTTTACGAACTCGTATCCGAGTAATTATCTGGAAGCAATGGAAGAAAAAATCGAGACGACTATGGGGACTTCTGAAACTAGGTGTTCCGAAATGGATAGCCGATAAAGTATCTGGCTGGGGTAACCACTATCAACTAGTGGTACAGAAGTCAGTCTTAAAGCGAGCTATATCAAAACCAGCCCTCACTAAAAGAGGACTGGTTTCTTGTCTAGATTTCTATCTTAAACGACATGCGTTAAAAGTTAATTGAACCGCCGTGTGCCGAACGGCACGCACGGTGGTGTGAGAGGGACTAGAAATTAGCCTCTACTCGATTTGGAAAAAGAGCGAGATGGTCATAGCCAGGTACATAAAGACCATCAGGAGGAAGGACAGGCGCCAGTAATATTTGAAGAATTTCGGGTAATAGAAGGCGCGGTAGCGGATGAGGAAGTAACAGATGAGCAGTAATCCAAGGACTCCCAAGGCGAGGCCCAGTTCGGGTAAAAAATTATGGTAAAAGGCCTGGCTGGAGACCCAGTAAAAGGCAACAGCAAACAGGGGCCCCATTAAGTCCATAGCCCGTAATCCGATCATGTGAATTGGGAGTAGACGGGTTAGAAATAGACTGATGATGGGGATCCCGGCCAAGAGGGCTAAAGCAAGTATTTGTAAAAAAAGCATAGTCGGTCTCCTCAGGTCATTTCCTCCATTTTAACACGGAAAGTCTTTTTTGGGCAAAAAATTAAAAAAGAACTGAACTTTTCGCTTGCTTTTTTTCCAAAAAGCTGTATACTAAGAAGGTATGCGATTCGCATACTTGTGGGAGGTAAAAAACTTATCTTACCCCCGACTTTATCACCTAGATTTATGAAAACTTAGCTCAAACCCTTGATAGAGCTGAGTTTTTTTGTAAAATCCAACTATTTTTCTTGTTGTATATGGTTGTGTATGGTATAATAGAGTATGGCCATA
>NZ_JACBXX010000202.1 GCF_013415245.1 Streptococcus danieliae
AGAACCAATCCCATGTCAATTTTTACTTGTCGTTTTCCTCGTAGATTACAACGTTTGTAACCTAAACAAGCCTTTATCTGTCCAAAGACAGGTTCCACATCAACTTTTCGTTGTGCGAAAATCCGACTGCCTTCTTCAGATAAAAGCGCTTGACTTTCTATTTGCTTCAACTCTTGGTATCTATGGTTTAGATAAAGTCCTTTCTGAGGAGCTAAATCAGGATTATCTGCCTTATAGACTTTGATTTCTTGAGTAAATCCAGTACTGGTTTGACGATGTTTAATACAATCAAAGTGATAGATCCATCCATCTGGATGCACGTAACTATCCTGGATTTCATCATAAGTCCAATTATCTAGATTCCGACTAGACTGTTTATAACTTCTTTTCTGTTCCTTATCAAACAAGGCATACTTAATAAAATGATTAACTCCAAGTTCATTAAGAGTAACTAGATTTTCCTCACTACCATAGCCTGCATCTGCAACAATTGTTTGAAGTTCATGTGGATAACTTTCTAAAAATGGTAGAAGCGTGGTAATGTCTGTTGAATTTGGGAATACATCGTAGTGCAAAACAAATTGATTTTCGGTTGCAATTTGGAGGTTATAACCAGGTTTGAGTTGACCATTCATCATATGATCATCCTTCATTCGCATAAAGGTCGCATCTGTATCTGTTTTTGAAAAGCTGTTACGTCCCTCAAATGTTTCCTCGTAATTTTCATATTTTTCAGCCCGCACTAAAAAATCATCCTTAACTTTTCGGATAGCTTTCTTGATTTTACGACGTTTTTCTTTTCTTTGATCCCTTCCTTTAACAGGCTTTTGTTCAATCTCTTGGTTTGTTTCTTCTAATTCCTTTTCTAAAATAGCGACAAACTCAGTTAATTGTTCCGAGCTTATCGGTTCTTCCTTGTCTAAAATGATAGCTTCCTTAATAAGAGGAGCTATTTCTTCTTGGAAAGATTGACGGATACTTTCTTGAAGTTTAAGGGAAAATTTATCAGTAGCTTTTTTCCAAACAAAACTGTATTTATTGGCATTAGCCTCAATCTTAGTCCCATCAATATACAGACAATTTAGTGATACAAATTCCTCTATCTTTAGACGAACACTAAACTCCACGAACAAATCTTGAATCAAATCCTCCATACCTTTGGCTACACGAAAACGATTGATAGTCCGATAACTGACAACCAACTGACCAGTCAAATAGTGCATAGCTAAGTTTTCCACCATCAATCTCTCAATCTTACGACCAGAAAAAATTCCTTGAGAATAGGCAAATAAAAGAGCTGCCAATAACATTTTAGGGTGATAAGATGGACGTCCAAAATCGTGATAAAAGGCAGAAAAACAATCCTCAGCCAACTCATTGACCACTTTTTCAATCGTGAAAACAATATGATCCTGTGGTAAGACTGAAGAAATTTCTAGTGGTAAGCAGGTTTGATTTGTGTTATAGTGGATGTACATGGGATAGCCTTTCTCAGTATTTTGTCGTAATTATATTGTATCAAGACTATCTCCATAAAGCAAAAAAGCAACGGCTCTTAAACCGTTGCTTTTTTGCTTTAGTCAGAGAGA
>NZ_JACBXX010000203.1 GCF_013415245.1 Streptococcus danieliae
GATTATGATAAAATAAAAGGAAGGAAAGGACAGATAAAGAGGGCTAGAATGGACATAAAAGCAGTTTTTTTTGATATCGACGGGACCTTGGTCAATGATAGCCGCCAAGTTCTCAAGTCGACCAAACAGGCGATTGCATCGCTGAAAAAACAAGGCATCCTGGTGGGACTGGCGACTGGTCGGGGACCTTTCTTTGTGCAGGAATTTATGGAGGAACTGAAATTGGATTTTGCTGTGACCTATAATGGCCAGTATATTTTCAGTCCCAGTGGCCTGCTTTATGCGCAAACCCTCTCTAAACAGGAAGTGGCAGAAGTCCTAGCCTATGCTAAAGAACACGGCAAGGAGATTGCGCTGGGGCGTGCAGATGGGATGCTGGGGTCCCGGATTATGTCTTTTGGCATGTCCTCCTTGACCCAAGGCTTGCATCGCTTGATACCGTCCAAGCTATCTAGCCTGGTTACCCAGTCTTTTAATAAGGTTGTGAGTCGCTTTGTGCCCCAGGATTATCAGGAGTTGGAGGCCTTGGCGAGAGAGCCTATTTACCAAATTTTGATGCTGGCAACCAGTACAGAGGGCAAGGAAGTTGCCCAACAGTTTCCCCACTTGAAATTTACCCGCTCCAGTCCCTATGCTTCAGACATTATTAGCCAGGGCATGTCCAAATTGGAGGGGATTCGACTTTTAGGCCAGGAGTTTGGTTTTGACTTAGATCAGGTTATGGCTTTTGGAGACTCGGACAATGATTTTGAAATGTTGTCGGGAGTTGGTTTGTCGATTGCCATGGGGAATGGTTCTAGTCGGATTAAAAAAGTGGCCCAGCACACGACCAGCTCCAATACCGAAGATGGAATCCATGAGGCCCTGTCCTATTTCGGTTTTTTAGGCCAAGAGCCGATTTTTGTCAGTCAGGATACCAGCTTTAATAAGGTTAAGCAGTTCCATGGTTTGATGGATCAGCGGACGCAGGAGGATCCACGCCCTTGGGCTTGCCAGGATGCTGGTTATCGGGCAGCCTTTACGATTGAGGAGCTGGTCGAGTTTGTTCATGCAGCTAGTGCTTCTCCCGCCGAGTTTGAGGCAACCATTAACCAACTGCACCAAGCTATTGACCAAGCCCAGGAGAAAGTCAGTGCTAAAGCAGGAGAACCACAAGTGGATTTGGTCAAGCAGACAGATGCTTTGGCGGATCTCCTCTATTTCACTTATGGTCATTTTGTTCTTATGGGAGTAGACCCTGCCCCGATTTTTGACCTGGTCCACCAGGCTAATATGGGCAAAATGTTTCCAGACGGCAAAGCCCATTTTGATAGCCAAACCCATAAAATTTTGAAACCAGACGATTGGGAAGAAAAATATGCTCCTGAGCCTGGCATCAAGAAGGAACTGGAACGCCAAAAAAGGGCCTACCACAAACACCACAGTCAAAAAGAGGCTGAGCAAAAAGCTGGCTCTATAATTTCTATAGTGGGTAACGACCCAAAATAGGGATTATAGGGCTTTTTGAGGTACAAAAAAAGCCCCATATGACCTATAATGAATAGTGACCAAACCAACATTAGGAGAATCATATGG
>NZ_JACBXX010000111.1 GCF_013415245.1 Streptococcus danieliae
TGAATAATAGCTGTCTCACAAGAGCGATTGGGACGAAAGCCATAACTATACTCTGAGAAGTGTCTTTCACAGATTGGACTGATGGTTTGAACAATCGCTTGTTGTACCATTCTGTCCATGACTGTAGGGATTCCAAGATTTCGGACGCCACCATTTGGCTTAGGAATTTCAACTCGTAAAACTGGTTGAGGTTTGTACTTCCTCTGCTTTATAAGTTCCTTGGTTTCTCGCCAATGTTGCCGTAGGAAATTATCCATTTCCTCAATGGTAACTCCGTCGATACCAGCAGAACCCTTGTTTCTTTTTACCTGATGATAGGCTTCAAGCATATTGTTCCGAGATAATATCTTATCTAGCAATTCTGACATGTGCGTATTCCTTTCTTGTTTCGGTGTCTGAGGGACATCTTAGATTCGTGAACCTTCTCCTAGTCAATACGTGACCGTCTCCAGTTCTATCAGACCGTTCTTTTACAGACACAAGTGAAGTAGGATTACTTCGGTTAATTGTTCGCCCCTTCGCTCCATTTCCATTACAGAAACTTCATCACTACTATGGGTTCGGCTGACTTCTCATGATTCGTTGTTACTACGTCTACGACGCTCATGAGACCTCACGGGATAAGTCGTATATCTTTCCTCGTTTACTCTCGTGATCTACGCATATAGGTTACGACTACCTTTTGGGACTTTAGAGTTTTCAGCCTCCTCATCCACTACATACGCCTTCATATCACATTTCTGTTCGTAGAGCCACGATTTCGCTATCCCTTCCTCTCCCCGCTACCTCACGATAGTCAGGCTTGGGAGTCGCTATTGGGTTCACCGGTAGCAGGTGCCCACAGAGGACTTGCACCTCAGATATACGACATGCCCGTCGTACTGACAAGATTCCAAGCCACCGAGCTTGGAATCGGGGGGATTCGGGAAACTTCGGTTCCCGAATAAGGCATGGAACTCGTCAGAGGTCGCTGCCGTCCCCCACCACAGGGAATGCATCCCATATGAATTGAAAGGAAGCCATTTTTAGGCTATATTGTACTCACTATTTATAGATTGTAAAATTCTACCCACTACAGTTGACAAAGAGCCGTTATGTATCAGCACAAGATATAGCTTTAGAACTGGCCAATTATAGCCCTGTGTTGATGGAAACTTGGAACCTTTATCAACTGCTACTTGGATATTTTAAGGAAAGAAATGCGGACTACTTTTTTGACTTGATTCGAGAGAGCCAAAATTCAGAGCTCCTCCCTCAAAGCTTTCGTGATAAGCTAGCTTTTCTTTTAAAGAAGGAAGAATCTATCCGTCTAGCCCTTTCTGTGCCTTACAATAATGGCCTCGTTGAAGGAACTAATAATAAAATTAAGCTTCTGAAGCGCTCTGCTTTCGGCTATCGGAAACATGAGCATTTATTTGCCAGAGTTTACTGGATGCAATCTCCTGCTGTCCACTCTATCTAAAAATCCTCCCCTCTAAGGAGGGGAGGGCGTGTATCATAGGCTTCTGAAGAATTAGAAGAAATGCGCAACCTATTAC
>NZ_JACBXX010000027.1 GCF_013415245.1 Streptococcus danieliae
TGAATTCCTGAAGTCTGTAAAATCAAATGCAGATTATAATTTGGTTCAAGTGCTGAAATTATTGGTTTTTCAACGTATTCTGAATCCAGATAGTAAACTAGCCACTTATTCTTCTCAAGTAGACTTATTTGGGGATTGGGAAGTCACTTTAAACGCTATCTATCGTTCCTTGGATAAACTGAATGAACTAAAGGAAGATCTCCAACTTCATCTACACAAAGAGGTTTGTAGGATGACCAAGCGAGAAGCTCGCCTTGTTTTCTACGATGTCACCAATTATTATTTTGAGACAGATATTCCCGATGAAGCTCTTGTTTCAGAAGAAGGGGAGATCCTAAAAGAAGGACTACGTAGACGAGGGCCGAGTAAGGAACATCGACCGAAACCTATTGTGCAACTTGGACTTTTTATGGATTCGAATGGTATTCCCATTAGCTACAAGCTCTTTCGAGGAAATCAAACGGACCCTGTGACCTACCTTCCAGCAGTAAGAGAAGTCAAAAAGCAGTTTGGAATTGAGCGCATTATTGTTGTTGCAGATAAAGCCATGAATAGTACAACCAATGTTTCAGAAATGCTTAACCAAGAAGATGGTTGGTTGTTTTCACAAAAACACCGTGGTCGCAGCGGTGCCCCTAAAGATATTCAAGAACATATCTTAAATCCAGAAGATTGGGAGTTTAATAAAGAACTCACTTTCGCTAAAAAATCATATATTCGAGAAAGAAAATTAGGGAAGGGAAAAGGTTCTCCACTCGTAAAGGAGAAAGTTCTGATTACCTGGTCTAAGAAGTACGCTGATCGAGAACGGATTCGTCGTGAAGGTGCATTAGAGTATGCCAGTCATTTAACCAATGCGGAACTCTTTCGGCGAACCAGTAAAAAAGGTGGAAAGAAGTATCTAGAACTCCACTACCTAGATAAGGAAACAGGTGAAGTGAAACCCTACTCCCCCCTTATCACGATTGACCAAAAACAAGCTGACTTTGATGCTCAGTTTGATGGTGTGAATGTACTTGTAACAAGTGAGATTGAGATGTCTGACGAAGAAATGTTGGATGCTTATAAAGAACTAGCTAAAATCGAAGATTGTTTCCGTGTTACAAAGACAGAATTAGAAAGCAGACCAGTCTATGTTTGGACAGAGAACCATATTCAAGCTCATTTTCTTACTTGTTTCATAGCGCTTGTTCACCTTCGTCTTCTTCAACATCAGATTGGATGGAAGATGAGCCCAGAGAGAGTGGTCAATGCCTTGAATAGCGCTAAAGCAAGCAGGTTACAAGACAATTACTACCGTCTTCAAGAAAGTCCTGATATGCAAAGACTTAACAAGCTCCTTGGTATTGAATGGACTAAAGGCTTTGTCAAATTTGAAGAGCTAAAAAACTACGCTAAGGCTCCATATACAACACCCAAATAAGAAAAAAGACTAGCCAAATCCCTTGGGGCACAAGGGGTTAGCTGGTCTTTGTCTATTTTTAGGTGATAAAGTCGGG
>NZ_JACBXX010000205.1 GCF_013415245.1 Streptococcus danieliae
CGCAGGTGGTTACCAAAAGGGACCAAAGAAACAACTCCCAAAGAAGTCGCTTTTATTGAAAATTGGATAAACAATTATCCTAAAAAATGTTTGGACTACAAGTCACCAAAGGAATTTCTTAGTGGTGGCTAATTTCAACTTGAAATTTAGCTTTCAAAAGGTAAAAGCAGATTGGTATCCAAACGCCCAAATTCGGTTGAGGCTAAAAGGCTGAGGGGCTGATTGGTCAGCTTCACTTTCCCCAGATTCGTTACCTTATCCTTAGGCACGGTCTGCCCATCAATGGTCAGACCGTCCAAGTTTGAAGTCACTTGAACCGCTACTGGATAGGAGGAAACACGATAATGATCAAAGAAAAAGAGAGTCTTTCCATCTTCCACCAACCCTAGAACCTGATTTCCATTGGCATCTTGGTAGACCTTAGCACCAGCCTTCTGCTGTTTGAGCTGCTCCAGTACCTCATCCACTTGCAGACCATGATCGGCCAAATAACCTACAAAGCCCTGGGCATCTCTTGCAGACCACTTGCTAGTTGGGGTCGATAAGAGGCTTGCCACCCGCTCATAGTCCTGAGCTTTAACAGCCTGACTAAAACTGCGAATTGCCGCATCAGGCCCTGCTCCCTGAACCGCATAAATACCTATCCCCAAAGCTAGAGTCAGTAGAGCCACCGCCGTTAAGCCCGCCTTCTTTTTACGACCCAAAGCCGATCTCCTACTTCCTAATTGTTTCATATTCTCACCTCGATTCTATAATTTCTAAAACTCTTCTTATCTACTATTATAGATGGTACCAAAACAAGTGTCAAAAAAGAGCCCCTCTTAGGACTCAAAATCGAGCAAGAAAAAAAGCCCCTAAGGGGCAAGAACTCCGCCAGTAGGACTCGAACCTACGACATCATGATTAACAGTCATGCGCTACTACCAACTGAGCTATGGCGGATAAAGAAAAGCTAAGCGACTACCATATCTCACAGGGGGCAACCCCCAACTACTTCCGGCGTTCTAGGTCTTAACTTCTGTGTTCGGCATGGGAACAGGTGTATCTCCTAGGCTATCGTCACTTAACTCTATTTTAAGCTTTTTCCACGATGACTTTGTCATCTTCTTCTCCATAATCCCTAGATTAATGGCCAATCGATTCCTCGTCCTCCCGAAAAAATCTTTAAAATTTAGGATATTAAAGCCGTCAAGCTTGCTTGCACTTCTTAAGGAAAAATAGGAATTTTGACGCAGTGTCCTAAGACACTAGGAAGAATTATCTTTTTTCCAAAGAAGTGAGGCTGTATTCGACTTCTATATTCTGTTGAGTATTCAAGAACACTCAAAATTGAATACCTATTCAAATCTTACAAGAACCAAAACTTACACATAAGTGTCGTCTTACGACTTCGGATAAGTCTTCGAGCTATTAGTATTAGTCCGCTACATTGCTCACACAACTTCCACTCCTAACCTATCTACCTGATCATCTC
>NZ_JACBXX010000121.1 GCF_013415245.1 Streptococcus danieliae
GAGATTAGCTGCAGTCTCGTGGGCTCGGAGATGGGTATAAGAGACAGTCCTCGTCTTCTGTTGAAGCAACTTCTTCAGCCACCGCTGAAGAGGCCACAATGCTATCAGGATTCGTTGCCGAAGCTTGATAAGTCTTTAGTTCTTCTTCATCAGCCCTATCCGTCTCAGTTTGATCGGAAGTCGTGACTGCTGAAGAATCCGTCTCAGGCTCCTCCCCAACTGTAACCTCATCTGCACTTACCATAGAGTTAGCCCCTAAAGCCAGCACAAGCGAGCAGCCAAATAAGAAATGCTTCCCTTTTTTGACCATACGCCAGTTGGTTTGTTTCGCACCTTTCCTATTAAAATACATAGTATCCTCCTAATTCTAATGATACAAGTCAAGTATACCATGAAATTAGACAAAATTACCGAATTTGACAAAGAAAATATATTTTTATAATTGCCAAGAAAATATTAGAGAAACTTACATCGGTTTTCCAATACTTTATCCAAGTAAAAAGGACTTGAACCAAATCCACCATTAAAAAAACCTTTAGTAACAATCGCTACTAAAGGCAGAAACAGGATTAATTCCATTTTATTTTGACGGCAATGTTCAGATCACGCGCTAGCTTGTTAATTTTTGTTCGGACGGCTTTCTTACTGAAATTCGTATAAAGCCAGATGCCTTCTGCAACACTTGTCGATTTCGGTCCCCCTTTGGGAGTCGGTTTACGACCGAGGATATGGGCAAAGGTCGGAGATTTATCAACAATAGACAGTCGTAATTGATCTCTGTAGTATTCGGCGGCCAATAACTCTTTCACGAAAGCAATCAATAATCCCCTGGCTGTTTTCGAGGCTAGCCTTTTTCCATCATACTCAAGCCCGTATTGCTCAGACGTCACCACTTCTTTATTTTCCACAACCGCAAACAAATCAATGGTCGCTATCTCATTTATAATCTCCAGAACAGCATCAAATAACTGATCGGATTTTGCTTTTTGCAACTTGTCAATATAGGAACGATTCCCGGCTGTTGCATTGGTGATCTCATAATCTGTTTTTTCATGAAACTCTTGAATCAAGCGCTTCTCCAGGTAATCCGTATCCGCCTTGGACATTTTTCCATCGACCCTGGTAAAAAACAAAACCGACTCCACCCAATCCATCTCGGACTTGAGAAAATGTTGCGATAAACGCAGTGCGATAGACTGCCCCGCCGCCTGACCAATGTAACGTTTCGTGCCACCCATCAAGACATAAACAGCTGGAAAACTAGCAAAATCCTTCTCCTTGAGAGAGGGCAAATCACTCCGACTCATAGAAACCAATATAGCCGGCTCGCGCTCAACATAATACTCATTTAAAATCAAAAGTTGAAAAATAATGGATGCTTAGTTTTGAAATACAACAATATAAAACCACTACGTATCTAGAAAGGACCTTGTCCATTCTCTATTCACAATGGATTTTAAGGTTTGG
>NZ_JACBXX010000071.1 GCF_013415245.1 Streptococcus danieliae
TGCGAGCAGCTTACCTGAGGGCACCCAGTATGCCTTTAAGGCTCCTGTCAATACCTCAAGTGAGGGAGACAAGTCAGCTGTTGTTGTAGTAACCTATCCAGATGGTACTCGTGATGAGGTTCCGGTAACCGTTAAAGTCGTCACTCCAGATGCGGATAAGTATACTCCAGAGGCTCGTGAACAAACGGTGAGACCAGGGGGTACACCAAGAGCAACGGTTGCGATTGCGAATCTACAAGACCTTCCACAAGGGACCAAAGTTGGCTTTAAAACTCCGGTTGACACCTCAACTGAGGGAGATAAGCAAGGAACAGTTGTTGTAACTTATCCAGATGGTTCCAAGGAAGACGTTCCAGTAATTGTTAAGGTTGTTGCACCAGATGCGGACAAGTATACGTCAGCAGGGAAGACGCAGACGGTCAAACCGAATGAAACTCCACAAGCAGTAAATTCCATTGAGAATGCGAGCAGCTTACCTGAGGGCACCCAGTATGCCTTTAAGGCTCCTGTCAATACCTCAAGTGAGGGAGACAAGTCAGCTGTTGTTGTTGTAACTTATCCAGATGGTACTCGTGATGAGGTTCCGGTAACCGTTAAAGTCGTCACTCCAGATGCGGATAAGTATACTCCAGAGGCTCGTGAACAAACGGTGAGACCAGGGGGTACACCAAGAGCAACGGTTGCGATTGCGAATCTACAAGACCTTCCACAAGGGACCAAAGTTGGCTTTAAAACTCCGGTTGACACCTCAACTGAGGGAGATAAGCAAGGAACAGTTGAAGTAACTTACCCAGATGGTTCCAAGGAAGACGTTCCAGTAATTGTTAAGGTTGTTGCACCAGATGCGGACAAGTATACGCCAGCAGGGAAGACGCAGACGGTTAAACCGAATGAAACTCCACAAGCAGTAAATTCCATTGAGAATGCGAGCAGCTTACCTGAGGGCACCCAGTATGCCTTTAAGGCTCCTGTTAATACCTCAAGTGAGGGAGACAAGTCAGCTGTTGTTGTAGTAACCTATCCAGATGGTACTCGTGATGAGGTTCCGGTAACCGTTAAAGTTGTCACTCCAGATGCAGATAAGAACACTCCAGTCGCTAAGGATCAAACAGTTGAGCCAGGTTCTACACCGAAGGCAGAAGATTCCATTGCCAACTTGTCTGAACTTCCAGCAGGTACTACGGTAGCCTTCAAGGATCCAGTAGACACGACAGATGCAGGCGATAAACCAGCTACAGTAGTGGTAACCTACCCAGATGGTTCGAGTGAAGAAGTCCCAGTGACCGTTAAGGTATCTAAGTCTGCAACAGATGCAGATAAGAACACTCCAGTCGCTAAGGATCAAACAGTTGAGCCAGGTTCTACACCGAAGGCAGAAGATTCCATTGCCAACTTGTCTGAACTTCCAGCAGGTACTACGGTAGCCTTCAAGGATCCAGTAGACACGACAG
>NZ_JACBXX010000251.1 GCF_013415245.1 Streptococcus danieliae
TGAATAATAGCTGTCTCACAAGAGCGATTGGGACGAAAGCCATAACTATACTCTGAGAAGTGTCTTTCACAGATTGGACTGATGGTTTGAACAATCGCTTGTTGTACCATTCTGTCCATGACTGTAGGGATTCCAAGATTTCGGACGCCACCATTTGGCTTAGGAATTTCAACTCGTAAAACTGGTTGAGGTTTGTACTTCCTCTGCTTTATAAGTTCCTTGGTTTCTCGCCAATGTTGCCGTAGGAAATTATCCATTTCCTCAATGGTAACTCCGTCGATACCAGCAGAACCCTTGTTTCTTTTTACCTGATGATAGGCTTCAAGCATATTGTTCCGAGATAATATCTTATCTAGCAATTCTGACATGTGCGTATTCCTTTCTTGTTTCGGTGTCTGAGGGACATCTTAGATTCGTGAACCTTCTCCTAGTCAATACGTGACCGTCTCCAGTTCTATCAGACCGTTCTTTTACAGACACAAGTGAAGTAGGATTACTTCGGTTAATTGTTCGCCCCTTCGCTCCATTTCCATTACAGAAACTTCATCACTACTATGGGTTCGGCTGACTTCTCATGATTCGTTGTTACTACGTCTACGACGCTCATGAGACCTCACGGGATAAGTCGTATATCTTTCCTCGTTTACTCTCGTGATCTACGCATATAGGTTACGACTACCTTTTAGGACTTTAGAGTTTTCAGCCTCCTCATCCACTACATACGCCTTCATATCACATTTCTGTTCGTAGAGCCACGATTTCGCTATCCCTTCCTCTCCCCGCTACCTCACGATAGTCAGGCTTGGGAGTCGCTATTGGGTTCACCGGTAGCAGGTGCCCACAGAGGACTTGCACCTCAGATATACGACATGCCCGTCGTACTAAAAAAAACTGTGTGGCCGCAGCCACACAGTTTTTTTATTCATGTAATTCCAAAGGAAGCCCGTCAGGGTCAAAGAAGAAGGCCATCTTTTTCTGATTAAAATCATCATAGCGGAGACCCTGGTGGGGAATGCCCACCTTATCAAAATAAGCCAAGGTTGCTTCAACATCGTCAACTTTAAAGGCCAGGTGACGCAGACCCGTATGTTCCGAATGAGGCAGGGCTGGTCTTTTGGGAGCCTGGGGTTTGACAAACAACTCCAAGACCAGGCCGTTTTTCTCGACCAGGATCAGGCGATCCTCCTTGTCTGGACGAACATGGTCCGCCTGAACGGTGAAGCCCAGATGCTCCACATAAAATTCCAACATGCGTTCAGCATTGTGGCCAATAATGGCAATATGATCAACGCCGCTAAATTCCATCTTACTCCTCCTCTAACTGATACTCATTTAAAATCAAAAGTTGAAAAATAATGGATGCTTAGTTTTGAAATACAACAATATAAAACCACTACGTATCTAGAAAGGACCTTGTCCATTCTCTATTCACAATGGATTTTAAGGTTTGGT
>NZ_JACBXX010000180.1 GCF_013415245.1 Streptococcus danieliae
GGGATAGCCTTTCTCAGTATTTTGTCGTAATTATATTGTATCAAGACTATCTCCATAAAGCAAAAAAGCAACGGCTCTTAAACCGTTGCTTTTTTGCTTTAGTCAGAGAGACTTTTGTCCCAAACTCTCAGTGGCTAAGATTATCGCGGATATCTTGGTCGGATTTGATGAACCGTCAAATGTGCGGATCTATGATCCATCCGCTGGCTCCGGTACCCTCCTGATGAACCTGGCTAGCCGAATTGGGACCGATAAAACGATGGTCTATAGTCAGGATATTTCCCAGAAATCCTCAAACCTTTTACGCCTGAACTTGATTTTGAACGGTCTCCAACATTCAATCCAGAATATTGTTCAGGGAAATACGATTTTAGCCAATCGCCATCCTGAAAAAATGGATTACATCGTCTCTAATCCACCCTTTAAACTGGATTTTTCCGAGTGGCGGGATCAGGTGGAGAACTTACCCAATGCCAAGGAACGTTTCTTTGCAGGAGTACCAAAAATTCCAGCTAAGTCCAAAGATAAAATGGCCATCTATGAACTGTTTGTCCAACACATTATTTATTCTTTAAAGGATGATGGAAAGGCAGCAGTTGTTCTCCCTACAGGTTTCATTACAGCCCAAAAAGGGATTGATCAGAAGATTCGGCAATACCTTGTTGATAACAAGATGTTGGCTGGTGTTGTTTCCATGCCTTCAAATATTTTTGCGACAACAGGTACCAATGTCTCGATTCTCTTTATTGATAAATCCAATAAGGGAGAAGTTGTTCTCATTGATGCTTCAAACCTGGGTACCAAAGTCAAAGAAGGAAAGAATCAAAAAACAGTCCTTTCAAGCGAGGAAGAACAGCAAATTGTGACCACCTTTATCAACAAGGAGACTGTCGAGGATATATCGGTTGTTGTTTCTTATGATGACATCAAGGAAAAAAATTACTCACTCAGTGCCGGCCAATATTTTGACATCAAAATTGACTATGTCGATATCACACCAGCTGAGTTTGAAGCCAAGATGAAGGCTTTTCAAAGTAAACTTGCAGACCTGTTCAAACAGTCTCATGAGCTGGAGCAGGAGATCGAGAAACAGATGAAGGGAATAAGATATGAGTGAGTGGAGGGAGACAACTTTAACTGATTTGGGAATTTTTGGTAGAGGGAAGTCAAAGCATCGTCCCAGAAATGACATTAGGTTATTTGAAGGAGGTAAGTATCCTTTGGTTCAAACAGGGGATGTTAAATCTGCTAATCTTTATATGCTAAATTTCAAGTTGAAATTAGCCACCACTAAGAAATTCCTTTGGTGACTTGTAGTCCAAACATTTTTTAGGATAATTGTTTATCCAATTTTCAATAAAAGCGACTTCTTTGGGAGTTGTTTCTTTGGTCCCTTTTGGTAACCACCTGCG
>NZ_JACBXX010000074.1 GCF_013415245.1 Streptococcus danieliae
TGATTTCAATAGAAATCACGACTTTTTGTGGGATTTATTTTTGGAGTAGTTGAAAAACCTTTCATGAGCCAGTCTACTTGTTCAGATGTCAAAGTGAGAATTTTCTTTTCTCCATCAGGCCAAGTTAACTTACCATTTTCAAACCGTTTATAGAGAAGCCAGAATCCTTGACCATCCCAATAAAGAGCTTTAAAGCGATCTTTTTGGCTTCCACAAAAGAGGAAGACTTGGCCTGAAAATGGATCTAGTTGGAATTGAGTTTTAATCAGGTAAGCAAGTGAGTCAATTCCTTGTCTCATATCTGTTTTCCCACAGACTAGATGAACAAGGCCTAGGTCTAGTAAATTGATTGGCATCTGTTTCCTCCGATTTTTTATCTTTTTATTAGTATATCGGATAATAGGGATTCAAGATAGATACCTCGTTATTGGACGCTTACAAACTATCCAAGAAAAACAAAAAGAAGGTCGTCGAATTTGCCTACCACCTTTATCGACAACAGTAAAAGCCAGTCCACACGGACTGGCTTTTATTTGTCTGATGCGATTGGTTAACGAATCAACTCATAAATGGCTTCGGCATAAATCGCTGCAGCTCGGAAAAGGTCTTCGACTTCGATAAACTCATTAGCCTGGTGCATGGTATCAATGTAACCTGGGAACATGGCACCATAGGCAACCCCTCGTTTCAAGAGACGGCCAAAGGTTCCACCACCGATGACTTTTTCCTGTCCTTTAAAACCGGTATGTTTTTCATAAACAGCTAGCAGGATTTGAACCAGTGGATCTTCCGCTGGCACATAGTGTGGCGTATGGCCATGTTCAGATAGGCTGACTTGAACCCCAGAAACCTGAGCTAATTTGGCTTTTATTTCCTCAGGTGTGAGTCCTTGAGGATAACGGAAGTTCAAGGCAATCTGACTTTGGTCAGAATCTTTTTCAAAATGGAAGACACCCGCATTCATGGAAAGAGCTCCCATGCGTTCGTCCACAAAGGCCAAGCCAAGGGCACGCGCATCATGATCGTCTTTGAGAATCCGTCCGGCCAAGTCGAGATAGGCTTTAGCCGCACCCGTAAAGGCATAGTTGGCCAAAAAGGCTGCGAGATAGGTTGCTCCATTGATTCCCAAGTGTGGAGAAGCCCCGTGAGCTGATTTCCCGATAAGTTCGAGCTCTAAACCGGCTGCCACTTCTTGAGCCTGACCTTGTAAACCAACTTCTTGCAAGTAGGCCTCAAAGTCTGCCACCATAGAGGCAGGCGCAGCTGCAATCACAGCCTTGGCAGCTTCTGGTACCATATTTTCACGCAGTCCCCCGGTAAAGGATAGGAGTTGCAGTCCTTCTTCCTGCAAACCATCGTAATGGAGGTAAGCCGTAATATTTCCTTTTTCACCATTGATAATTGGAAATTCAGCATCCGGTGAGAAACCAAAATCTGGCTCTGGAAGTCCAACATGTTCGAAGTAGTAATCCATATCGGCCCAGCCAGATTCCTCATCTGTCCCCACTACAAAGCGAACTTTTTTAGAGGTTGGCAGTCCCAATTCCTTAATAATTTTCAAACCATAGTAACAAGCCATGGTTGGCCCTTTATCATCACTAGATCCTCGAGCGTAAAGCCGGCCATCTTTAATGACTGGTTTATAAGGATCTGTCTCCCAACCACTTCCGGCAGGAACAACGTCCATATGGGCAAAAATCCCTAGGACTTCTTCGCCTTCCCCATATTCAAAATGACCTGCATAATTATCCACGTTCAAGGTTGGATAACCATCCCGTTCAGCTAGGGATAGGAAATGCTTGAGGGCTGCAACGGGACCCGGTCCAAAGGGATGCTCCGCATCAGCCAGATCATCTCTGCGTTCGGAATTGATTTCCAAAAGACTAAACAAGTCCTTTAGGAGGTCATCTTTGCGCAATGCAACTTCTTTTTTAAAATCTACTGTAACCATACACTTTTCTCCTTTGTTCTCTATTCTACCACTTCTTCAGCAACTATGGGCTATTCCTTTGGTTATTCGAATCCTTCTTCAACTCCTCTTTGGCCTCATCCTGCTCCAGTAATTTATCCTTGACTCGTTGCGCAACTGCCTGGGGAATCCCTAAAGCCTGAATCTCCTCTAAACTTGCGGCTTGAATTTTCGGAATGCTTTTAAACTGCTTCAGTAAGGCTTGCTTCCGTTTAGGCCCGAGCCCTTCAATCCCATCCAGCTTGGAAGAGAAGGAGTTTTTACTGCGTACCTGGCGGTGAAAACTGATGGCAAAACGGTGAACTTCATCTTGAATTCGGTGCAAGAGAAAGAACTCCTGTGATTGCCGCCCCAGCTCCACAACCTCAAGCGGATCTCCAAACAGGAGCTCCTGGGTTTGGTGGCGGTCATTTTTCTTGAGACCGGCAATTGGGATACTTAAGCCCAGTTCACCATGGACAACTTCCTTGGCAACCGAAACTTGACCCTGCCCCCCATCCATGATAATCAAATCTGGCTTAGGTAGATTCTCCCGGATCACACGACTATAACGTCGGCGGAGCACCTCCCGCATACTGGCATAATCATCGGGTCCAACTACTGTTTTAATCTTATATTTGCGATACTCTTTTTTGCTGGCCACTCCGTTGACAAAAACGACCATGGCCGAAACTGGACTGGTTCCCATGATGTTCGAGTTATCAAAGGCCTCAATTCGATAGGGAGTGGAAATCCCTAGAACCGTCCCGAGATTCTCGACAGCCCCCTGGGTTTTTTCGAAATTCTTTTCCAACAGGTCAAATTTTTGTTGCAGCGAGACCTGGGCATTTTTATTGGCCAAATTCACCAACTGCTTCTTTTCCCCTCTTTGAGGTTGGCGAATTTTTGTAGCCACCAAGGCCTGAGCGGACTCGAGATCCACATCTTGCGGCAGGAGAATTTCATTTGGAATCAGGTGATTGGCTTCTTGGTAAAATTGCCCCAGGTAAGTCAAGAAGTCGTCCTCTGCGTCATTGTAATAAGGAAAAAGGCTCACGTCTCTTTCAATAAGCTTTCCCTGCCGGACGAAAAAGACTTGAACACACATCCAGCCCTGGTGAACGGCATAGCCAAAGACATCCCGGTTTTGTAAATCCTTGGCCATGACCCGCTGTTTGGTCCGCAAGGTGGCAATGGCCTGTAAGAGATCCCGGTACTCAGCCGCACGCTCGAATTCCAAATCCTGAGCTGCCGTTTCCATCTTCACTTTCAACTCATCCAGAATTTTATCATCCTGCCCTTTCAAGAAGTTGGATACTTCCTCGGCCATGTCCATAAAATGCTGGTGGTCATAACCCGTTACTGTGTGGGCATCACACTGGTGCAGGTGATAATAAAAGCACACCTTGTTAGCTGGGTTGCTACACTTTTTAAAGGGGAAAATCCGATCCAGTAGTTTCTTGATTTCATTGGCTGCCCCCACATCTGGATAAGGACCAAAATACAAGGCACCATCCTTTTTAACCTGCCTTGTTGTAATCAGGCGTGGATAATAGTCATTTGTAATTTTAATAAAGGGATAGGACTTATCATCCTTGAGCATGATGTTGTATTTGGGTTTATTCTCCTTAATGAGGTTGATTTCAAGGAGGAGGGCTTCAATATTGGATTCGGTGACAATAAATTCAAAGTCAGCAATCTCAGAAATCAAGGCTTCTGTCTTGGTATCATGGCTACCCCTGAAATAAGACCGAACCCGATTCCGTAGATTTTTCGCCTTGCCGACATAAATGATGGTCCCTTGTTGATTCTTGTGTAGGTAACAACCCGGACTGTTGGGCAAAAGGGCTAGTTTATTCTCAATTAATGCATTACTCATACTAAAATTGTACCACTGCTCCCTATTTTTGCAACAGAAAAAGCTAGGAGATCACTCCCAGCTCTTTCTTTTATAATTCAACAATTTCACCTGTTTCCAGATAAATAACCCACTCACAAACGTTTTTAGCATAATCACCAATCCGTTCTAGGTAGCTAATCACTTGGAAATAGTCCCGACCTGCCACGATGGCTTCCGGATTGTTTTTAATTTCCTCAGTTGCCAAGTCTTGGATTTTTGTGAAGTAATTATTGATTTCTTCGTCCATAGCTGCAACTTGATAAGCTGAATCAACATCTCCTTTGAGGTAGAGATCAAGAGTTGCTTCCACAAATTCTTTAACCTTTTTACCCATTTTGTTGATTTCTTGTTCCACAGACTCAATCCGAACTTCACCCTTCATTCGAATGGTTGCTTGGGCAATCGATACCGCATGGTCTCCCATCCGTTCAATATCACTTGAAGCTTTGAGGATGGTGATAACTGTCCGTAAATCGTGTGAAACCGGTTGTTGGAGGGCAATAATCTCAAGTGATTTTTCTTCCAACTTGACTTCGTATTTATTGACATCAGCATCTTCTTCAATAACAGCACGTGCTAATTCACGGTCATGGGTGACAAAGGCACGAACGGTGCGGTTAATCTGAGATAGAACTTCGGTTCCCATCGCATAAAACTGATTGTGTAGTTTTTCTAATTCTTTTTCAAACTGTGCACGTAACATATGAACTCCTATCCAAATTTACCTGTAATGTAGTCTTCTGTTTCCTTGTTTTGAGGATTCAAGAACATATCCTTGGTCGAACTGTACTCCAAGCAGTTGCCGTCCAAGAAGAAGGCTGTGCGATCCGAAATCCGCGAAGCCTGTTGCATGGAACGGGTTACCAACAGCAAAGTGTATTGATCCTTCAAGCCATAGAGGGTATCTTCAATTTTACCGGAAGAAATCGGATCTAGGGCTGAGGTTGGCTCGTCGAGCAAGATAATCTTAGGACTGGTTGCCAATACCCGTGCGACACAGACCCGCTGTTGTTGTCCACCGGACAAGCCGAGGGCGGAATCGTGCAAGCGGTCCTTGACTTCTTCCCAGATGGAAGCTCCCTTGAGAGAGGTCTCTACGGCCTCATCCAGTACTTGCTTGTCCTTAATCCCCTTGATCCGGAGGCCATAGACCACATTTTCATAAATGGTCATTGGGAAGGGATTGGGTTGCTGGAAAACCATCCCGATTTCCTTACGCAACTCAACTGTATCCCGGCGTGGGCTGTAGACCTCGTGTCCATCGTAGACAATCGAGCCTGTCAGGCTGGCTTCAGGATTCAAATCGTTCATGCGGTTAATCGACCGTAGCAAGGTTGATTTCCCAGATCCCGACGGTCCAATGAGGGCAGTAATTTCCTTAGGATAAAAGTCCAATGAAACACTGTTGAGGGCTTTCTTTTTTCCATAATAAACGGATAAGTCCTTCACACTTAAAATAGGTTCTGTCATGACTTCCTCCTAACCAAAACGTCCTGATACATAATCGCTGGTGGATTGTAGCTGGGCATTTTGGAAGATTTTGATTGTTTCATCATACTCGATTAAATCACCCAGATAGAAGAAGGCTGTATAATCGCTCGCCCGAGCTGCTTGTTGCATGTTGTGGGTTACGATGATAATGGTGTAGTTCTTCTTCAACTCCAACATTGTTTCTTCCAACTGCATGGTTGCAATTGGGTCCAAGGCAGAGGCTGGCTCATCCATCAAGAGAATATCTGGTTTTACAGAGATTGCGCGTGCAATACAGAGCCGCTGTTGTTGTCCACCAGACAAGGTAAAGGCTGATTTATGCAAATCATCTTTAACTTGATCCCAAAGAGCCGCTTGCTTGAGGGAGGTCTCGACAATTTCATCCAAGACCTTTTTATCCTTGACCCCAGCCCGTTCATGAGCAAAGGTAATGTTCCGGTAAATCGATTTGGCGAAGGGGTTTGGACGTTGGAACACCATGCCAATGTGCTTACGCATTTCATAGACATTGATGTCTGGACGGTTTACGTCCACTCCCTCATAAAGAATCTCGCCCGTAACACGCGCAATATCAATGGTATCATTCATCCGATTCAAGCTACGCAAGTAGGTCGACTTCCCTGATCCAGACGGACCAATCAAGGCAGTGATTTTGTTTTTCTCAAACTGCATATCAATTCCCTTGATGGACTCATTCTGACCATAGTAGACATGAAGGTCCTTGGTCTCAAGGGCAACGTTTTTTTCTGGGAAGCGAATGATATGTTTTTCATCCCAATTGTATGTTGTCATTTTTCCTTAAACCTCCTTAGGATGCAGATGTCATCTTCTGATGCAATTTTTTACCAAGATAACGCGCACCTAGGTTAAAAATCAAGATAAAGACCAGAAGCACAGCGGCACTTCCTGCCGAAACCTGCATGGCATCCGGAATTGTTCCCTCACTGTTAACCTTCCAAATATGTACAGCCAAGGTTTCCGCTTGGCGGAAAATCGAAATCGGGCTGGTAACATCTAAAATGTTCCAGTTTGACCAATCAAGCGCTGGTGCTGATTGCCCGGCGGTATAAATCAGTGCTGCCGCTTCCCCGAAAATCCGACCAGATGCCAAGACAATTCCGGTTACAATTCCTGGGAGAGCCTCAGGGATTACCACATGGACCACGGTCTCCCAACGAGATAGACCAAGAGCCAAACCTGCCTCCCGCTGCGTATGGTGAACCGTCCGCAGACTGTCCTCAACATTTCGAGTCATCATCGGCAAGTTAAAGACCGTCAAGGCCAAGGCACCAGAAATGATCGAGAAGCCATATTGGAACTGAATAACAAAGATCAAGTAACCAAAGAGACCCACAACCACGGATGGTAAAGAAGACAGGATCTCAATACAGGTCCGAATAAAGTTGGTCACTGGCCCTTTCTTGGCATACTCAGATAGGTAAATCCCTGCTCCTGTCGAAAGTGGCAGCGAGATAAGCAAGGTAATCACCAGCAGGAAGAAGGAGTTAAAGAGTTGGATCCCAATTCCTCCTCCAGCTTGGTAAGAAGAAGACCGTGCTGTTAGGAAATGCCAGTTGACATGTGGCAAACCACGAACCAAGATAAACAAGAGAAGGGAGGTCAGAATGGTGACGATAATCCCTGCAATGGTATAGAGAACAATGGTCGCCACCTTGTTCATTTTTTTAGCGTTCATAGTTTCTCTTTCCTTCCCTTGTAATCAATTTAATCACGGAGTTAAAGGCCAAGCTCATCATGAGCAAGACGAGCGCTAGAGACCAGAGGACATTATTTTGAACCGTTCCCATAATGGTATTTCCGATTCCCATAGTCAAAACAGAGGTCAAGGTGGAAGCCGGTGTTGTCAAGGATGTCGGCATTACGGCAGAGTTTCCGACAACCATCTGAATCGCCAAAGCTTCCCCGAAAGCCCGGGCCATGCCAAAGACAATGGCCGTGAAGATACCTGGACGCGCTGCATTCAAAACCACACGCCAGATGGTTTGCCAACGGGTTGCCCCCATAGCTAGACTAGCTTCCTTGTAATGACGTGGAACAGCCTTCAAGCTATCCACGGTCATAAAGGTAACCGTTGGCAAGATCATTACGAAAAGAACGAACACCCCGGATAGGATCCCGAAACCTGTTCCACCCGCTAGACCACGGACAAAGGGAACAACGACCTGCAAACCAATAAATCCATAAACAACAGAGGGAATTCCGACCAACAATTCAATGGCTGGTTGGAGAATCTTAGCCCCGTATTTAGGAGAGATTTCAGTCATAAAGATGGCTGCTCCAATTGCAAAAGGCGTTGCCAGAAGAGCTGATAGGATTGTTACGATAAAGGAACCGGTAATCATCGGTAGGGCTCCCATATAAGGTTGCCCATTGGCATCTTTGACACTTGGCTGCCATTCTGTTCCTGTTAAGAAAGAAATCGGATTAATCCCATCCACAAAGAAGGTTGACAAACCTTTTTGGGCCACGAAAATCAAAATCATGGCTACTACCAACACAATCAGCGACAAACACATAAAGGTGATGGTTTTACCAAACTTCTCTAACTTAGAGTTTTTAGAAGGGGACAGTAGCTTTTTTTCTAATTCGGATTGTTTCACTTGTCTTCTCCCTCATTATCTTGACTTTGGCTCTTGACAGTTACCCTACCATCCGCATCTTTTTCAACTTCCATTTCGTTGATTGGAATGTATCCCATGTTGCGGACAATCCCTTTTTGGACTTCTTCTGAAACCATATATTCCAAAAACTCCTGGGTTAGATCATCCTTGTCTTTTTTGGTGTACATGTGCTCATAAGACCAAATTGGCCATTTATTGGTCGCTACATTTTCAGCAGTCGGAGCTGCACCATCCAAGTTGATCTTTTTGACCGAATCATCCACATAGGAGAAAGCGAGATAGGAAATAGCTCCTGGAGTTTGCGACACAATGGATTTCACCATTCCGTTGGAGTCCTGCTCCTGGCTCTTTTTCGCACTCACGCCGTCCATAACCACCTTATCAAAGGTTGACCGGGAACCAGAACCAACTGCACGGTTGATGATGGTGACCTCCAGGTCTGGACCTCCCACCTCTTTCCAGTTTGAAATCTTACCAGAAAAGATATCCCGCAATTGCTCCAGGGTTAAATTGTCAAGGCTGACTTCCTTGTTGGCAATCACGGCTAGGCCAGCTACCGCCACTTGGTGGTCGGTTAGTTGATCAGCCTTGATCCCATCTTTTTCTTCCGCAAATACATCACTATTGCCGATTTGGACGGCACCGGATTGAACTTGGGATAGCCCTGTTCCTGAACCACCACCTTGGACATTGATTGTTTTGCCGAGGTGTTGAGCAGAGAATTCATCGGATGCAGCCTCGACCAATGGTTGCAAGGCTGTCGATCCTACAGCGGTAATGGATTCGCCCTTATCAATCCATGCAGCACAGGCTGATAAAGACAGAGCTGTCATCCCTAAGATAGAGACGCTCAGTAGTTTTTTACCAAAGCTCATAAGTATTTCCTTTAATTATATTAGGGGTGGTTTTCAAGCCATTTGCCCCCTTTCCCACTATACCATAAAGCAGGAAAGGTTCCATTAAAATTGCCCAAAAAAACCACCGAATAAACCATTTTTTTCGATTAACGAATTTCAGCCCCAAGCTCAGACTCTAAGGCCTTTTGAATTTTCTCCATGTAACGGACAATTTCTTCATCTTCCAAGGTTGCAGCCGCATTTTGGAAGGTGAGGTTGTAAGCCATGGATTTCTGATTGTCACTCAAAGGCAAACCTTGATAAACATCGAAGAGGCGAATTGCTTGCAAGTGTTTTAGTTTTAAAGAAGAAAGAACATCGAGAATAGCTTGCTGTTGGATATCCTCTGAAACCAAAAGGGCGATATCCCGTGATACGGCTGGGAATTTACTGATCTCCTGGAAAACAGCCTGTTCAGGCAAGAGTCCTTCAAGGAGCGACAGGTTGACCTCAGCTACATAAACTTCCTTCAAATCATAGTCCTTGGCTAGGGCAGGATGAACTTGACCAATAAAGCCAAGCGTCTGATCTCCTACTTGTAACATCGCAGTCCGACCTGGATGGCTACCTGGCAGATCCGCAACGGCTACATAGCTAACTTCCAAACCTAAACGATCAAAGAGCACTTCCAACATTCCCTTGAGGGTAAAGAAATCGACCGGTTGAGCCTGGGTTTGGAAATCTTTTTCAAGTAAGGAGCCAGTCAAAGCCAAAGCCAGAACCGTATCTTCCTGAGGCAGCTGACTTCCTTCAACCTGTTTGAAAATTTTGCCAATCTCATAGAAGGCTAGATTGGATTGACGGCGTGCCTGGTTGTATTGGAGGGTTTCCAAAAGTCCAGAGACCATGCTTTGACGCAGCACGCTACGTTCCACACTCATGGGCCACATCAGTTCAATCAAAGGAGTCGGATTCTGGTTAAACAAGTTAGCTTTTTCGCTAGTTGTCAAGGTGTAGGTGATCACCTCAGTCAAGCCGGCACCTTCCATAGTCGCTTGGACCTTCCGACGCAGAGCCTGCATCTTGGTTAGTTCACCAGCAGTTCCCTGGCCACCTGGTAGCGAAGATGGTAAGCGGTCATAGCCATAGATCCGTGCGATTTCTTCGTTTAAATCAGCCGGAATCTGGATATCCCAACGACGTTTTGGTACAGACACTTGGAAGGCCTCGGCATTACCTGTCAAACCAAAATCAAGTCGGCGGAAGATGTCTTCGATTGCAGCATAATCCAAATCTGTTCCTAGAACACGATTCACAGTAGCCAAATCCGTTGCAACGGTTACTGGCTCTGTGTCTACTTCACCAGCCTGCACCTGACCAGCCAAAACTTCTGCCCCAGCTAGATCCACCAAGAGACTCGCAGCATAATCCAAGGCTTCCGCAACAGTCGCAACATTGATTCCCTTTTCAAAACGGGCCGATGCCTCACTCCGCAAGTTGAGACGACCGCTGGTTTTCCGAATGGCAGTCCCATCAAAAACAGCTGCTTCCAGAACAACCCGTTTGGATTGGCTACTGATTTCAGTGTCTTCTCCACCCATCACGCCAGCTAGAGCCACTGGCTCGTCCGCAACTGTAATCACCAAATCAGTCACTTCCAAATCGCGGTCTAAACCATCAAGGGTCCGAAGCTTCTCTCCGGCACGCGCCTCACGGACAACAATTTTTGAATCCTTGAAGGTATCCAAGTCAAAAGCGTGTAGGGGCTGACCATACTCCAAAAGAACCAAGTTGGTCACGTCGACAACATTATTAATCGGTCGAATACCCGCATTCATCAAACGATTTTGTAACCACTGCGGACTTGGCCCAACTTGAACATTTTCCAACACACGGGCATGATAGGTGGAAGCCTTGTCTGTCTCGATCGCGACTTCTAACAAATCAGCAGCCGATTTACTGCTTTCCTCTAGACTAACCGGTTTCAAGGTCAAAGCCCGGTCGTAAATAGCTGCGACTTCATAAGCTACACCGCGCATGGATAGAGCATCTGCCCGGTTAGGGGTAATGGACAATTCAATGATTTGATCATCCATATCGAGGTAAGGGAAAACTGCTTGGCCTGGTACTGCCTCGTCTGGAAGCACCTGGATCCCTTCTGCATACTCTTTGGGAATAATGGACTCTGACAGCCCTAATTCGCCCAAGGAACAAATCATCCCTAAGGATTCCATGCCACGAATCTTCCCTTTTTTAATCTTATAGTTATCCGCAATCCGAGCGCCAGGAAGAGCAACGATAACCTTTTGTCCAGCTGCAATATTTGGTGCGCCACAGACAATTTGACGGGCTTCCGCTTCACCAACATCCACCTGGCAGAGATGGAGGTGGGTCTCCGGTACAGCCTCTTCTGAAAGAACATGGCCGACGACAATTTTTGACAGACCGTCTGCGGGGCTTGTGACTCCCTCAACCTCGATCCCTGTTGTCGACATTTTTTCGGCCAGTTCAGCCACGGGAGCATCCAACTCCACTAATTCTTTTAACCATTTATAACTTACTAACACGCGAGACTCCTTATTTGAATTGTTCTGAGAAACGTTGGTCGCCGAGATAGAAACCACGGATATCATTGATACCGTACCGCAACATGGCAATCCGTTCTTGACCCAAACCGAAGGCAAAACCGGAATACTGACTGGAATCAATACCACTCATTTCAAGGACTTGAGGATGCACCATACCAGCTCCTAAAATCTCAATCCAACCAGTCTGCTTGCAGACATTACATCCTTGGCCGCCACACTTAAAGCAGGAAACATCCACTTCGACCGAGGGCTCCGTAAATGGGAAATAAGATGGACGAAGGCGGATTTTACGATCTTGACCAAACATCTTTTGTAGGATCAATTCCAAAGTTCCTTTCAAATCAGCCATTGAGATACCTTGGCCAACAACCAAACCTTCAATTTGATGGAATTGATGGCTGTGGGTTGCATCATCGGTATCCCGACGGTAAACCCGTCCTGGCGAGATCATTTTCAAAGGTCCTTGGCTGAAATCATGTTTTTCCATAGTCCGAGCTTGGACTGGGCTGGTATGGGTCCGCAAAAGAACTTCTTCTGTAATATAAAAGGTATCCTGCATATCACGCGCCGGGTGATCCTTAGGCAGGTTCATACGTTCGAAATTATAATGGTCTGACTCCACTTCAAAACCATCCACAATTTGGTAACCCATGCCCAAGAAAATGTCTTCAATTTCCTGACTAGTTTGCGTCAGGATATGAGCTTGCCCCCGTTTAACTGGACGACCTGGCAAGGTTACATCAATGCTCTCTGCTGCTAACTGCTTGGCAATACGGTCAGCCTCCAAATCTTTGGCTGCCTGGTCAAAGGCTTGGGTCAAAACATCCCGTGCTTCATTCACGTGTTTACCAACTACTGGCCGCATCTCTGCAGACAAATCCTTCATTCCTTTAAGGATCTCCGTGAGCGAGCCTTTTTTCCCCATAACCGAGACCCGTAGGTCTTCTAATTCCTTGTCTAGATCACTATTGATATCATTCAAACTGGCTAGGGTATCCGATACCAGTTTGGATAGCTTTTCTTCAATTGTTTCCATTTTTCCTCCATAAAAAAAGCGCGTGCAAGCCCACAAAATCGGAGCGTTGACACGCGGTACCATCCGTCTTTTATCCCTTTCGGGACCTTAGTTCATTTGTTCTTTTGCAGGTGAATTCAACAAGCTTCCCCTGGGCAGACTCTCAGTCACGGTCTCCCTCCCTGTACAGCTTTCCCTTGCTTACTAGTCCTGCGAACAAGTATTCAATTACAACCTTCTACTCTTGCTATTTTTCTATACACGTTCTTAGCTTAGACTGGCCAAACTGTCCTGATGCCTGCCTCTCGCTACCTCGTTTGCATTCAAAATAGTTTGAGTAGTGGTGCTAGATTGAAAATAGTCTGGGTCCTATCATCGGCTTTGTTTCCTAGACTATTTTTGACTCTCTTTAAATATTAGTCTATCAAAAATGGTGCCCTTTGACAAGCCAATTTCCAGCAGCTTGCCTGCTCAGACAGAAGCTGCTCACTCTAGTTTTTTGTCACCTGGCCCGTTTGATAATTAACAGAAATTCCTTCTTGGACATTGGGAATAAAGACATTAAATTCCAAACTGCCATCACTTGATTTAGCCTCCAGGTGAGAACCCGAAGGAACCAAGTCCCACTGGTTATTGTAGATAACTTCCACCCGGTAACGGACCCGTTTGTTTTTATCTAGGGCCTTGCGTACCTGTGTTTCGTAGTAATTTTGCCCCCGTCCCTGATCAGAATTGGACTGGTTGGCCCAAGCTGTCTGCACCGCAATGTTAGCTGGATTACTAGTTGAGGCATCGTAACCTTTCAAGCCCCCAACCAAGGCATAGCCTAGCAGGTGCCCCCGGTCCACTGCATGATTATAGGGACCTTCCAGACGCAACTGGTGCCAGCCTGCTGGGGTCCAAGACGTGGAGCCATTGCCCGTTTCTTCCCGATTTTTGTACTGTCGGGTTGACTTGGCTAATAAGGCATTAGCCAAGGTTGGCACAACTTCACCTGCAACTTCTTTGGTCTCATTGGTCGCATAGGGTTGGCTGGCGACCTTGGCATTTAAATCTGTTTGATTGCCATTCACTTCAAAGGAACCCGCTCCATTCCAAGTGAGCTCTCCCTTGATTTGTGACCGGACAGAATCGGTTAATACAGATTCTGCCAAGGCCCGGCTAGGAGCTTCTTGCGAGCTTTGGGTACTTTTCTGTACAGTCGCTGGCTGCCCCGTCGCTTGATCAGAGACATAGTAACTGGCCAGGGCTAGCCCCAAGCTCACGACAAGACCCAAGGCGCTGACCGTTTGTTTTTGTTTTTTTCGAGCCATCTTCCATCCTTAATGCAATTTATCCATTAGTTCTTTCCAAGTCGTTGGCGACAAAATATCAAGAGGCTGTTTTCCTTCTCCCAAGACAGAGTAACCAAAAAGTAAACCCAAGGAAAATAGGAAGAGGGTTAATAACAGGAAACCTAAAATCATCAACCACTGTTTCCGAAAATAAGACCAATTACTTTCCATCTGATACTCCTACTCGCTGAATATTAGCTCCCAAGGCAGCCAACTTCCGGTCAAATTCATAATAGCCCCGATCCAGATGACTGAGTTTGCCAACCCGAGTTTCTCCTTCTGCGACCAGACCCGCTAAAATCAAAGCAGCACTGGCCCGCAAGTCGGTTGACATGACTTCCGCCCCTTGCAAGGTTTGCCCTCCATAAATAATCGCTGTATCCCGCAGGATATCCGAATGCAGATTCATCCGACGCATTTCTTCCAAATGTTGAAAACGATTTTCAAAAACGGTCTCAATCATGGTTGATTCCCCTGCTGCAACCGTCATCAAGGCTGTAAACTGCGCCTGCATATCCGTCGGAAAGCCAGGATGCGGCTGGGTCTTAACCGTCACAGGTTTTAAGCGACTCGCATCCGATTGAATCCGAATCCCACCAGCTTCTTCTGTAACTTCAACACCCATTTCTTGCATTTTCGCTAAAAGTGGACGATTGTGTTCCCAGATTGCATCCTCAATCAAAACATCACCACCGGTCATGGCCGCCGCAACCATAAAGGTTCCCGCTTCAATCCGATCCTGGACAACCGCATGTTCTGCTCCATGCAAGGACTCGACTCCATGAATCACCAAGGTTTCAGTACCAGCCCCGCGGACATCTGCCCCCATAGCATTCAACAGCAAGGCCAAATCGACAATTTCTGGCTCTCTGGCAGCATTTTCAATTGTGGTCACACCATCTGCCAAGGTCGCCGCCATCAGAATATTCTGAGTTGCTCCCACACTTGGGAAATCCAGGTAAATGGTCGCGCCTTTTAGTTTTTTCGCCCGCGCCTCAATATAACCCGCTTCTTGATGGATTTCAGCTCCCATAGCTTCCAAGCCCTTCAAGTGCAAATCAATCGGGCGACTCCCAATAGTACAGCCTCCCGGCATCGATACCTTAGCAAAACCATTACGGGCCAAGATGGGGCCTAACACCACAATCGATGCCCGCATCTGACTGACATATTCATAAGGGGCTTCACTGAGAATCGGACCTTGAGCATCGACAACTACTTGATTCTCAGCCTGGTCAAAATCAACCGCAATATCCAACCCTGCTATGACCTGATTCATTGTAAACACATCGGATAGGATTGGCACATTGGTTAAAATGGTTTTCCCTTCAGAGGCCAAAATCGTAGCTGCTAGCAAGGGCAACACAGCATTCTTGGCTCCCTCAATTTTAACGCGGCCGGTTAGGCGATTATTTCCACCTTTTATAACAATTTGATCCATTTTTCACTGCTGCTATATAAAACATAACCAAATGTAGTCATTTATCGGATTTAACCACATTTGAGAAAGAATATATAGACTTCCTTTCTAAGTTTTATTTACTACCGTCACCATTAGTATTCCCATATCCTGCAAGAGGGTAATGACAGTGACTAACTCTGATAGCTTAAGGGGGTAGCCCACCCCTGATTCTTTTAAATTAAGGCCAAAAGATTGGCAACTGCGTTTTCATCCCGGTCTCCCACAAATCCACACTCATAACAAATGTATTCATGGTGCCTGGTCCCATGTTTTGCATTACCTGCTAAAGCGATTTTGTCCTCACCTGTCTTGATGTAACCGCATGCGGAACAACGTTGCGTGCTTGGATAATGTCTATCAGCTAAGATAATCTCCTTACCATACCAATCAGCCTTGTAGACTAGAACTTGCCTAAATCTCCCAAACATAGAACGATGCAAGCCCTTGGATGCAACATGAGACATCTGCATAGCTTTGACGTTTAAATCTTCGATGACAATTTTATCAAAGTCAGTCACTAGTTCTGTTGTAAATTCATGAAGAATATTGTTCTGAATGGCTGTAACCTTCCGATAGTCACGCTGTAACTTGGCTCTCGTCTTAGCGTAATTCTTGGATTTAGTCGCCTCCTTCCCATTTACAACACGTTTTCTAGCCAGCTGTCTTTGATAAAGCTGAATGCGTTCATAGAGTGTTTTGAGTTTACTAGGTAAGACGGACCTTTCACCCTCGGTGTAGTTGAAATGTCCGACATTGAGGTCAACAGCTGTATTCTTGCCAGTTGTGTCTTTCTTGTCGATTTCTACCTCAAAAGGTAAACTCGCCCAATACCTACCATTTTCACAGTAAATTGAGACGGTTTTTAGATCTCCACTCAAATCCTTAGCACCTCTGAATTTCAGGTCGTACCAAGTCTTGATTCCTCTTGGTTTATCTAGCCGTAACTTTCCACCTACAATCTTAGCCCTGTCCGTCTTAAAACCTTGTCTAGAAGTCTTTTTAGATTTAAAACTAGGCTTGCCCCAATCAGGAAGGGAAGGGTCGAAAAAGTTTTTCCAAGCCTTACCTAAGTCGGAGATGGCTAATTGCAAACACCGCGATGACAGTTGATATTGCAAATCTTCCTTGTTGGCGACTAGCTCATTGCGAACCTTACGTTCGCTAGGAAGGAGCCTTTGATTTTCCAAAATCAAGGAAGCATCATACAGATCATTCCACAAAGCCAGCCCTTGATTCCAACAATACCTGCGATAATCGCACAAGTCATCTAAAACCTTCTTCATAGTCTGATTAGGATAAAGTCGCACCTTTTGAGTTCGGATGACCATTGAGACCTCCTTTCAAAGAACTATCTTCTTTCAACTGTCTCTTTTATTTTTCTAAAGATGACACCTCGGGCATTAACATAATGTCGAATAAAATCGATTTGATTTTATAGTTCTAGCTTTTGTCCGTGTGTAGATACTCGAACATATGCAGTATTTTTACGCTTGTTTTTTTGTAGTTAGACCTACATATTCTAACTATTTTTCTTCTGTATGATACCGTCGGTTAGTCGGTGTTCGATAGGCTTTCAAAATCCCCTCCTTATCCCAGCGTTACAAAGTTTGAACGGTGATGCCGATACGTTCTGCCGTATCTTTTGGTTTTAAAAGGATAACATTCACCTTATCTGTTATCTTTTTTAGCTATCATAGTACAAATCATATTTTTTATCATGTTTCCTTTAACCGTTAATTACCTCCAAAAATTCATTTTGCTTTTATTTTATCATGAACCCTTAAAAATAAGAATAGATAAGCAACAGCCCTTGCAAAATAAGGCTTTATAGACTAAAAACCGCCTCGAAATCGAAGCGGTCTGTGTTAGAAAATCAATGGAACCTTTCCATTAAATTTGAATCCATTCTACCATATTCTCGCCACCCCAACATTTCAAACAATTGTCATTGTTTTACTAAAAAGACAAAGGATGACGATTGTGTGTAGAAAATGCATGATGCAGAAATTCGAGAATGTTTGGGCTTACACTGACAACTCTAAACCCAGTTCCCTAAGCTACTCCACCAAGGTCCGCAGGCTCTGGCTTAGTGAAACCAGACTGAGGAAAAAGGAGGAAACTAAAAAACCGAGAGCAATGCTGAGAAGTAGATGGAGTATCTGGGCCTTGCGGGTATTTTTAGGTGTTATGCGCAGCCATTTATCCCAGGCTACCAATTCCCCCAATAGGCGATGCGTCAGGTAAATAAAACATAAATGGCTAGCGACGACTACTAATTGATTATTCATACTTCTATTGTAACATAGTCCTGCTAAAGCGAAAAACAAGGCCATAATCGGACCTTGTTTTTCGCTTTATTTACTTCCCACATTGATCCGGTTAATCGCACGTTGCAAGGCAATCCGTGCCCGTTGTTCCTGGTCAATGGAGTGTTCTGAAAGGGCTTGTTCCAAAGCAACTTCTGCCCGCTTCTTAGCTCTTTCTGCCCGACTGACATCAATATCACGCGCCCGTTCCGCAGAATCGGCAATAATCGTGATGGTATCGTCAGCAACTTCGATCACTCCGCCATTCACAACAACCCAATCAACATGGTCTTCATCATCAACTCGGCGAACCTTTAGTTCATCCACCGCCAAAACGGCCAATAGATTGGTATGACCTGGAAGGATTCCCAGTTCCCCTTCGGTGGTGCGAGCCATGACAAATTGAGCATGGTGTTGATAAATCATGCCATGGGGAGTTACAATTTGCACAGTCATCTGGCCCATAAATCACCTCTAAAAGTTCATTTTTTCTGCCTTAGCAATGACATCTTCAATGGATCCGACACCGCGGAAGGCATCTTCTGGAAGATGGTCATATTTTCCATCCAAGATATCTTTAAAGCCACGGACTGTTTCCGCAACTGGCACATAAGATCCTGGTTGGCCTGTAAACTGCTCGGCTACGTTAAAGTTTTGTGATAGGAAGAATTGAACGCGCCGTGCACGCGCAACCAGTGTTTTTTCTTCATCAGACAATTCATCCATTCCGAGGATGGCAATAATGTCTTGCAACTCATTGTAGCGTTGAAGAACCCGTTTAACCTCAGACGCGACTTCATAGTGTTCTTGACCGACAATTTCTGGAGCCAAGGCACGGGAGCTTGATGCTAAGGGATCAACGGCTGGATAGATCCCCAGCTGCACCAATTTCCGTTCCAAGTTGGTAGTCGAATCCAAGTGAGCAAAGGCTGTCGCAGGCGCCGGATCGGTATAGTCATCCGCTGGGACATAGATAGCTTGAATCGATGTAACCGAACCTTTTTTGGTTGAGGTAATCCGTTCTTGCAATTGTCCCATCTCTGTTGCCAAGGTTGGTTGGTAACCTACGGCCGATGGCATCCGACCAAGGAGGGCAGACACTTCCGAACCCGCTTGGGTAAAGCGGAAGATGTTGTCGATAAAGAGCAAGACGTCTTGGCCTTCAACATCACGGAAGTATTCCGCAATGGTCAAACCGGTCAAAGCAACCCGCATCCGTGCTCCTGGTGGCTCATTCATTTGTCCAAAGACCATAGCAGTCTTTTCAATAACACCTGATTCTTTCATTTCCCAATAAAGGTCATTTCCTTCACGGGTCCGCTCACCAACCCCCGTAAAGACGGAGATCCCTCCGTGCTCTTGGGCAATGTTATGGATAAGCTCTTGAATCAAAACGGTCTTCCCAACTCCGGCACCCCCAAAGAGTCCGACTTTCCCCCCTTTTAGGTAGGGAGCCAAGAGGTCGATAACCTTGATTCCTGTTTCCAAGATTTCGGTCGAAGTTGACAATTCATCAAAACTTGGCGCTTTTTTATGGATTGGTTGACGATCGAGTTGGTCCCCCAGAGGTTGATCCAAATCAATGGTGTCGCCAAGCACATTGAAAACCCGTCCAAGGGTTTCTTTCCCGACAGGAACCGAAATTGGTCGCCCAGTATCCAACACTTCTTGACCACGTTTCAAACCGTCTGTTGATTCCATAGCGATGGTGCGTACAACCCCATCCCCCAATTCAAGAGCAACTTCAAGAACGATTTTACCGGCCTGCTCTCCATCCTTGTAGACCACCAAGGCATTATTAATTTCTGGTAATCGTGCATCCGTTGGAAAGACTACGTCCACAACGGGTCCAATTACCTGAGCAATCTTACCTGTGCTCATGTCTTTCTCCTTTTCTTCTAGTGTTACTCGAGAGCACTTGCCCCGGCAACGATTTCTGTAATTTCTTGTGTAATGGCTGCTTGCCGCGCCCGGTTGTACTGAATGGTTAATTCAGAAATAACCTTTTTGGCATTATCCGTCGCAGTCTGCATGGCTGTCATACCCGCTGCATTTTCAGCCGTCTTAGCATCAATAATTGCCCCATAAATCATACTTTCCGCATATTGTGGTAAGAGTTGATTTAAGAGCGCCTCTTTTCCAGGTTCCAAATCAAATTCTTTGGCATAACCCGTTGCGGCTTCATTAGGGTCCAAATCAACAATGGGCAACATCTGCTCAACCCGCATTTGACTGGTTAAGGAATTGACGTGATGATTGTAGCACACGTACAACTCATCAAAGAGTTCAGCTTGATACATCGCCACAGCCTTGTTGATGATTTTTTGAACCTCATCAAAACTTGGCTGGTCCGCCAAACCACGGAGTTCATAGATGGGCTCGATGCCACGCGCTTTAAAAAAGTCTGTGCCCATCCCACCGATGGAGATAATCGCATAACTATCGGGATCCTCGTGGTATTCCTTGATCAGATCCATCACAGCCTTCAAAACAGTGGAATTGTAACCACCAACCAACCCGCGATCAGAGGTGATCACAATATAACCTGTCTTTTTAACCGGACGGCTGAGCAACATCGGGTTGCTGCTGCCAGCTACCAACTCCGAATCCAGGAGATCTGTTAGGAGCTGCCGTACTCGTTTGGCATAGACTTG
Organism: Streptococcus danieliae; assembly: GCF_013415245.1. GTDB lineage: Bacteria > Bacillota > Bacilli > Lactobacillales > Streptococcaceae > Streptococcus > Streptococcus danieliae_A. The sequence goes on from NZ_JACBXX010000074.1 coordinate 20,177, forward strand.
GAAATCCTTGGCTGCCTGCTCAGACTTACCCAGCTTAGCTGCCGATACCATCTGCATGGCATTGGTGATTTGACTGGTATTTTTAGTCGATGCAATTTTGTTCTTAATTTCATTTAAAGAAACGGCCATCTCTTACCTCTTTCTTAATTGAAATTTGCTTGTCCCTTAAATTCTTGAATCGCTGCATCCAATACGTCTTCTTTTGGAAGATCTTTGGTCATTCGAATTCCTTCAAAAATTTCTGGATGTTTGGCATCAAAGTAGTCATACAGCTCTGCTTCAAATCGAAGAACATCATCGACTGGAATATCATCTAAGAATCCGTGAGTCAAAGCATAGAGAATGACAACCTGCTTTTCAACTGGAAGTGGCTGATGAACAGGCTGTTTCAAAACCTCAATGGTGCGACGACCACGGTTCAAACGAGCCTGGGTCGCTGCATCCAAGTCACTCCCAAATTTCGTAAAGGCTTCTAGTTCACGATAAGCCGCCAAGTCAATCCGAAGGGTACCGGCAACTTTTTTCATGGCCTTAATCTGTGCGGAACCACCAACCCGTGAAACGGAAGAACCCGCATCAATGGCTGGACGAACACCAGAGTTAAAGAGTGAATCGTCCAAGAAAATCTGTCCATCAGTAATGGAGATAACATTGGTCGCGATATAGGCAGAAATATCCCCGGCTTGGGTTTCAATAAATGGCAAGGCTGTGATAGAACCGCCACCCAATTCATCCGAAACCTTAGCAGACCGCTCCAAAAGGCGGCTATGAAGGTAGAAAACATCTCCAGGGAAGGCCTCACGTCCTGGTGGACGACGAAGCAAGAGGGAGAGTTCCCGATAGGCAACCGCTTGTTTGGATAAATCATCATAAACAATCAAGACATGTTTACCCTGGTACATAAATTCCTCTGCCATGGCAACACCTGAATAAGGAGCCAAAAATAGTAACGGAGAAGGTTGTGAAGCCGATGCAGAGACAACAATGGTATAATCCAATGCTCCGTGTTTCCGCAAGGTTTCAACCTGGGTCCGGACAGTGGATTCTTTCTGCCCAATCGCCACATAGATACAGATCATATCTTGACCTTTTTGGTTCAAAATCGCATCAATGGCAATGGTTGTTTTACCGGTTTGACGGTCCCCGATAACCAATTCCCGCTGTCCACGTCCAATTGGCACCAAGGCATCAATCGCTTTTAAACCTGTTTGTAGGGGTTCTGAAACAGATTTCCGTTCCATAACACCCGGTGCAGGTGCTTCGACCGGCCGTGTTCCAGTCGTGTCGATTGGTCCTAACCCATCAATCGGACGGCCCAAAGGATCTACAACACGCCCAATCAAAGCTTCCCCAACAGGAACTTCCATGATTTTGCCAGTCCGGCGGACGGTGTCTCCTTCACGAATATCGGTGAATTCACCGAGGATAATAATACCGACATCTTTGGTCTCCAGGTTTTGAGCCATTCCATAGGAACCGTTCTCAAAGATGAGCAATTCACCACTCATAGCCTGATTTAGACCATGGGCACGTGCAATTCCGTCACCGATGTAGGTTACAACTCCTGTTTCGGTCACATCAAAATCTGGTTGAAAATTGTCGATCTGTTGCTTAATTAAAGCGCTAATTTCTTGTGCTTGAATCGCCAACGCTCACACCACTTTCTATTTCATTTTTTCTTTCACTGTCTGCAATTGGTTACGAATACTTGCATCAATTCGCTTATGGTTGGCTGTAATGACAAAACCACCAATGAGGTCTTGGTCAATCACTTGCCTTACTGTTCGCACACCAATCTTCATTTTTTCCTGAACAAGTGGTAGTAATGCTGCTAGTTGCTCTTCTGATAAAGCATAGACCGACTCTAGGATTACCTCAAATAGGTTGGTCTCCACTTCTAGTCGGTTCAAGCTCTCTTTTAAAATGGCTTCTAACAACTCTTCCCGTTGGTTCTGAATCAACACCGTGAGCAAATTATCAACGAGTTCAGATCCAGTTGGTAAAAACGACTGAAGAATTTCTACTTTCTTGTTTGTAGGAACTGCAATATTGGTTAAAAAACCAGTCAGCTGTGTCTCGTCCACAAGATCTAAAATTTGATCCATAATCGGAAACACCAGCTGGCTCTGGTTTTTTTCAATCACTAATTGAACAAAGGGAGCTGCATAACTATCAACCAGTAGCATTTCTTTCTTGTCCATTAGCTTTCTCCTAATTGTTTGATGTACTGATCAATCAATTCAGAATGAACTTCTGGAGTCAACTCCTTGCTCAAAATTTTAGAAGTCAAGTCAACTGTCAGATTCGCGACCTCTTCCTTAACACTTGCTAGAGCTGCTGCTTTTTCTTGTTCAATCTCTTGGTCTGCATTTTCTTTTAGACGCTCAACTTGCGCCTTGGTTTCCGCCAAGACTTGATTTTTTTGATGTTCAGCATTTTCTTTGGCAGTAGCTAAAATAGCTGCTGCCTCTTCCTTGGTCCCGGATAACTGCTGTTGGCGTTCTTTCAACAAAGCTTCCGCTTGATCTTTTGCGGCTTGCGCACGATCAATATCCGAACTAACCTTCTCAGAACGCTCATCTAGAACTGTTTCAAGACGGTTCCAAACATATTTTTTAATAAGTAGGAGAACCGCAATAAAAGAGCCAGTTACTAGAATAAAATTCCCAATTAACTGTCCTAACGTAATTTCCACTTCTTTCTCCTTTCTTAGACTTCCTCTGCATTAATTTTCTTCCCGAGATAGCTCGAAGACAACATGGTAAAGACAAAAGCCTGCATTCCTGAAATAAAAATCGAGAAGGCAGTCCATGCCATATTTAACCCAAAGGCAAACGGAAAGGCAATCAAATAGGTAGCAATCAATTGTGTCAAAAGCGATACAATGATTTCACCGGAAAAGATATTTCCGTATAGCCGGAGAGCTAGCGAAAGAAAATTCGTAATCTCCTCAAGGATATTCATCGGTGTCATCGCCACTGGTGTGGCAAAGGCCCGGAAGTAATTCTTAAATCCTTGACGGCGAATCCCCTCAACTTGAATAAACACAGTCACTAAGAAAGACAAGCTCAAATCATAGGCCAAATTGGCTGTTGGCGAAGTCCATAAATTGTAGTGTTCTGGTGCTGGGGTTTCAATTTTGGTCGCCAAGCCAATGGAGTTTGCAACCAAGAGGAATAAGAAAAGACTGAAGAAAATGGGGAGGTAGGTCCGAACATTGGAAGCACCGAGGTTGTTCTGGATAACTCCGGTTACAAACTCAATCAATGCCTCTAAGGCGCTTTGCTTACGGTTGGGCCGGACCTGTAAGTCCCGACTGAGCCAATAGACAAAGCCAAATACCAACGCTACCGTTAAGAGAGACATGGCCAACAGAGTTAGATCAAAGACAATCGGTCCGATTGCAATCGTTGGTGAATGGGATTCCACGGGTCTCTCACCTCTTTTCTAACTGGGCAAGCTTACAGGATGAAGGCCATCGCAAGTAGAACGAAGAAGGTACCCTCGATAAAGGCAACCCCCATCAACATGCTGGTTTGCAACTTGTTGTACAGTTCCGGTTGGCGAGCTGCAGAACGTAGGAAGCTAGAAACCAGCAATCCTTCACCAATACTTACACCCATTACGGCTAAACCAAGAGCCAAAATTGATAAATTCATTTCGAATTCTCCTTTTATTTTTTGTTACCCCATTACTCTACTCCTATTCCCTGCATTTGTCAAATTTTCAGAGAATAAAAACCACTGATTTTTCAAATTTTTTTCACAAAAAAAGGCTCTATAATTTCTATAGTGGGTAACGACCCAAAATAGGGATTATAGGGCTTTTTGAGGTACAAAAAAAGCCCCATATGACCTATAATGAATAGTGACCAAACCAACATTAGGAGAATCATATGGAACTTATTTATAATACCACAGAATTACTCGGAATTACAGATAGA
>NZ_JACBXX010000236.1 GCF_013415245.1 Streptococcus danieliae
TAAGCCCCTTAATGGAAGAGTTCTTTGATTGGTGTCGCCAGCAAGCTGTCCTAACTGGTTCCAAATTGGGCAGTGCGATAGACTACGCTCTCAAGTATGAGGAGACTTTTAAGAAAGTTTTAGAAGATGGAAGACTTGTTCTTTCTAATAATCTAGCTGAACGAGCTATTAAGTCTTTAGTTATGGGACGTAAAAACTGGCTATTCTCTCAGAGTTATGAGGGAGCTAAGGCAGGCGCGATCATCATGAGTTTATTAGAAACTGCTAAACGTCATGGTTTGCACACTGAGAAGTATATGAATTATCTTCTAGACCACCTTCCTAATGAAGAAACCCTCGCAAAAATAGAGGTTCTAGAGGACTATTTGCCATGGTCTGAAATCATACAGAAGAATTGTCAATAAAAAAGGTTCCCGAGTCAATCAACTCTGGAACCTTTTTCAGTACGACGGGCATGTCGTATATCTGAGGTGCAAGTCCTCTGTGGGCACCTGCTACCGGTGAACCCAATAGCGACTCCCAAGCCTGACTATCGTGAGGTAGCGGGGAGAGGAAGGGATAGCGAAATCGTGGCTCTACGAACAGAAATGTGATATGAAGGCGTATGTAGTGGATGAGGAGGCTGAAAACTCTAAAGTCCCAAAAGGTAGTCGTAACCTATATGCGTAGATCACGAGAGTAAACGAGGAAAGATATACGACTTATCCCGTGAGGTCTCATGAGCGTCGTAGACGTAGTAACAACGAATCATGAGAAGTCAGCCGAACCCATAGTAGTGATGAAGTTTCTGTAATGGAAATGGAGCGAAGGGGCGAACAATTAACCGAAGTAATCCTACTTCACTTGTGTCTGTAAAAGAACGGTCGGATAGAACTGGAGACGGTCACGTATTGACTAGGAGAAGGTTCACGAATCTAAGATGTCCCTCCGACACCGAAACAAGAAAGGAATACTCACATGTCAGAATTGCTAGATAAGATATTATCTCGGAACAATATGCTTGAAGCCTATCATCAGGTAAAAAGAAACAAGGGTTCTGCTGGTATCGACGGAGTTACCATTGAGGAAATGGATAATTTCCTACGGCAACATTGGCGAGAAACCAAGGAACTTATAAAGCAGAGGAAGTACAAACCTCAACCAGTTTTACGAGTTGAAATTCCTAAGCCAAATGGTGGCGTCCGAAATCTTGGAATCCCTACAGTCATGGACAGAATGGTACAACAAGCGATTGTTCAAACCATCAGTCCAATCTGTGAAAGACACTTCTCAGAGTATAGTTATGGCTTTCGTCCCAATCGCTCTTGTGAGACAGCTATTATTCA
>NZ_JACBXX010000206.1 GCF_013415245.1 Streptococcus danieliae
TCTTCTAAAACTTTCTTAAAAGTCTCCTCATACTTGAGAGCGTAGTCTATCGCACTGCCCAATTTGGAACCAGGTAGGACAGCTTGCTGGCGACACCAATCAAAGAACTCTTCCATTAAGGGGCTTAATAAGATTTGGCGCTGTTCAAAACGTTCGTGCGGTTCCAACTCCTCCCATTCTTTTTCCAAAGCAAAGAATTGATCGCAATAATTTAAACCTATCTTCCCCAAGGAAGTCTTATCTGCATTTTTTGGTGTAGCTTCAAAGAACCTCCTTCGAACATGGGCCCAGCAGCCAACTAGCTTTGCTTCAGAAAGTTGACGGTAAGCAGACCACATGTCGCAATGGACATAGCCATCATAGTTTCCCAGAAATTCTTGAACAACCAATCCACTACGACGCTGATCATGGTGGTAAAGAGTAATACCTTTTTCCTCTTCTTTCCCTGATAAAAAGGTCCAGTAATAGGTGTTCTGACGGTCACTCTCTAAAACACGGTAAGTAGTCTCATCGGCATGTAGGAGAGGTTGAGTTAAGAGTTTCTCTCGTAAGAGATTATAGAGAGGCTCTAAATAGTATTGGCTAATCTTAATATGCCAATGACAGATCTCTTTACGAGAAATAGGTAAACCTAGCTTATGCCAATCCTCTTCTTGGCGGTAATTAGGAACCTTGAGATTAAATTTTTCATGAATGGTATGTGAAATAATAGAAGCTGAGCCGAAACTATGGGCTAGAGGACCTTTAGGAACAGGAGCTTTTATGATTTTATCATTCTCATTTTTTTGACTACAGGACAAGCACTTGTAAGCGTGCTGAATATGATCAACACGTTTCAATTGAGCAGGGATAAAGACCAGCTCTTGACGTTGAACCATCTGTCCAATTTCTTTTAAAGCATCATGACAATCTGGACAGCTAACATCTTCAAGTTCATGGTGAATTTCTTCGGGTTCAAACTGGCTAAGAATAAACTGACGCTTTCCTTTGCTTTTCTGACGTTTATAGGTGATGACTTCTGTTTCAACTGGGTAAGTCATCCGCTTCTTCAGAAACAGTCTCTTCCTCAAAAAGACTGAGTTGACCAGATGGATGAGTGGATTTCTCGGAAGATTTCCCGTAGAGTTTCTGAGTCAGATAAGCTACTTGTTCACGGAGAAGGGCGAGTTCATTGGTTAGTTGTTGATTTACAGCAGCTTGTTGTTCAATAATCGCCAATAATTCTTCCATAAGCCAACTAGCCCTCCTTTTTCTTCATTATATCGAAAAAAGCCATGATTTCAATAGAAAT
>NZ_JACBXX010000209.1 GCF_013415245.1 Streptococcus danieliae
CACGACAAACGCATGAAAGGTTCTAACTGATTTTTTCTTCAGTCAGAACCTTTTTTTACAGCAATGATTTTAAATATCTATCAAAGACCATGCTCAGATGAAACTTTTTACGTCTTAAACTCATCTTCTTTCCAACATCTAGGTTCTTCAAGACACTCAAACAAAACTTGTCAATAATGTTCAAGTTAAAGGCTAATTGTCTATTCAATGTCTTATTGGCATCTTCACGGAAAACGACATCCAGTAGCCAGTGCATGCTCTCAATTTTCCAATGCCCTCGTACATAGCTACCTAGTTCGTCAGCCAAAACCTTCGTACTCAGAATGAAATAGCGTTCGACTTGTGTCACTTGACCGTCTTTGTCAGTGATGCAAATAGCTTTTCCTAAACACTGGATATGAGGCCATTCTGGATGATCCTTACGGAACCAGGAGGTATCATGGACAACTTCATACTTACGTGTCTCAATTTGACCATGGGCTTTTTCAGTTGTCTCGTAATAATCTACTACGGACTCCTGGTCATAAGTAAAACAATCGGCAATGTCTTCTAACAAGCCCTTTTGGTTTTCTTTAACAGCTAAGCAGAAATCTCCTCCCTGCTCAATAATCTTTTTGGCGATTTCCTTCTGTGTACCCATGGCATCAATGGTAATCATACAGTTTTTAAGGGATAGTTGATCTAATAATTCTGGGATAGCCGTAATTTCATTAGATTTTTCTTTAGTCGCAACTTGTCCAAAGCAAATCCCAGCTTCCGTCGCATAGGCACTGACCACATGCAGAGGATTTTGTTTAGCACTGGCATTTCCACGCATAGTTTTTCCGTCAATAGCGATCAATCGTTTAGAAAAGGTTGAGAAATTACCTTCATCTAAGTGGGCTTCTTCCAAGATACCTGCCCATATCTTAGTCATATTGATTAAAACATCTGGATTTAGTGTCGCAAATACACGTTGCATCGTGTCATGTGATGGGATACCATTTTCTAACGACAGGACAGAACGTAGATTATGCTCGTAACACTTACCAAAATCTTCAATATCTTCCCAATACTCAGCTCCAGACAATCTAGCAAAGAAAATGAGAAGGACAATATCAACAAGGGTATGCCGGATTTTCCAACTGTCTCTTCTATCATGAATTGACTTCAAATAGGTAATTAAGAGATTCATAAAACCACCTCCTATGTTAATTATAGACTTAAGAGATAGTTTTTTCGAATAATTATCGGTTTCTGAAAACTTACAAACTCTGCTTTTCTTCATGCGTTTGTCGTG
>NZ_JACBXX010000212.1 GCF_013415245.1 Streptococcus danieliae
GAAACAACTCCCAAAGAAGTCGCTTTTATTGAAAATTGGATAAACAATTATCCTAAAAAATGTTTGGACTACAAGTCACCAAAGGAATTTCTTAGTGGTGGCTAATTTCAACTTGAAATTTAGCTTTGAAAACGGTAAGAGTCGTCTCTCTGTAGATCTTTTTTTTGGCTGTTTAGAAAATATGGATGTTTTACAGGGGGAATTTTCGACATTTTATAGCATGTACTACCAGAAGGAAGATATTCGTTTGTCGGATCAACTCTATACAGAGCTTGATAATCGAAATTCTTTTTTATCAAGAAAAAAATTGAGGAACTCTTGAAAGAATTTGAAAGGAATCAAAAGAAGAGTATTCGTGTACTAGTAGCTGTTTTTCAGTACGACGGGCATGTCGTATATCTGAGGTGCAAGTCCTCTGTGGGCACCTGCTACCGGTGAACCCAATAGCGACTCCCAAGCCTGACTATCGTGAGGTAGCGGGGAGAGGAAGGGATAGCGAAATCGTGGCTCTACGAACAGAAATGTGATATGAAGGCGTATGTAGTGGATGAGGAGGCTGAAAACTCTAAAGTCCCAAAAGGTAGTCGTAACCTATATGCGTAGATCACGAGAGTAAACGAGGAAAGATATACGACTTATCCCGTGAGGTCTCATGAGCGTCGTAGACGTAGTAACAACGAATCATGAGAAGTCAGCCGAACCCATAGTAGTGATGAAGTTTCTGTAATGGAAATGGAGCGAAGGGGCGAACAATTAACCGAAGTAATCCTACTTCACTTGTGTCTGTAAAAGAACGGTCTGATAGAACTGGAGACGGTCACGTATTGACTAGGAGAAGGTTCACGAATCTAAGATGTCCCCCAGACACCGAAACAAGAAAGGAATACGCACATGTCAGAATTGCTAGATAAGATATTATCTCGGAACAATATGCTTGAAGCCTATCATCAGGTAAAAAGAAACAAGGGTTCTGCTGGTATCGACGGAGTTACCATTGAGGAAATGGATAATTTCCTACGGCAACATTGGCGAGAAACCAAGGAACTTATAAAGCAGAGGAAGTACAAACCTCAACCAGTGTTACGAGTTGAAATTCCTAAGCCAAATGGTGGCGTCCGAAATCTTGGAATCCCTACAGTCATGGACAGAATGGTACAACAAGCGATTGTTCAAACCATCAGTCCAATCTGTGAAAGACACTTCTCAGAGTATAGTTATGGCTTTCGTCCCAATCGCTCTTGTGAGACAGCTATTATTCA
>NZ_JACBXX010000214.1 GCF_013415245.1 Streptococcus danieliae
TTTCTCCAACTTTAACAGTCTGATCCATTGGAGCTGGTGTGTTACTGTCCGCTTGACTTGGATTTTCTGCAACCTTAACTGTCACAGGAACCTTGTCTTGAGAACCATCTGGGTAAGTTACCACAACAGTTACTTGTTGCTCACCTGACTTGCTAGTATCTACTGGTGTTTCGAATGCTACCTTAGTACCTGCTGGAAGCTCAGTCATATTACCGATTGACTTCTCAGCCGATGGTGTTTCTCCAACCTTAACCGTTTGTTCTGCTGGAGTTGGTGTATTCGTGTCTGCTTGACTTGGCTCTTCTACAACCTTAACTGTCACAGGAACCGTGTCTTGAGAACCATCTGGGTAAGTCACTACTACCGTAGCTGGTTTATCACCAGCTTGGCTTGTGTCCACTGGTGTCTCAAAGGCAGCTTGGGTGCCTTCTGGAAGCTCAGTCATATTACCGATTGACTTCTCAGCCGATGGCGTTTCACCAACCTTAACCGTTTGATCTGCTGGAGTTGGTGTATTGGTTGCTGCTTGAGTTGGCTCTTCTACAACCTTAACTGTCACAGGAACCGTGTCTTGAGAACCATCTGGGTAAGTCACTACTACCGTAGCTGGTTTATCACCAGCTTGGCTTGTGTCCACTGGTGTTTCGAATGCTACCTTAGTACCTTCTGGAAGCTCAGTCATATTACCGATTGACTTCTCAGCCGATGGTGTTTCTCCAACCTTAACCGTTTGATCCGCTGGAGTTGGTGTGTTAGTTGCTGCTTGACTTGGATCTTCTACAACCTTAACTGTCACAGGAACCGTGTCTTGAGAACCATCTGGATAGGTCACAACAACCATCGCTGGCTTGTCACCTGGCTGGCTAGTGTCCACTGGGGTTTCAAATTCTACCTTAGTATCTGCTGGAAGCTCAGCTAGGTTACTGATTGATTTCTCTGCGGATGGTGTTTCACCAACTTTAACAGCTTGTTCAGCTGGAGTTGGTTCGTTAGCAGCCGCTTGAGTTGGATTTTCTTCAACCTTAACAGTTACTGGAACCTTATCTTGCGAGCCATCTGGGTAGGTTACAACTACAGTCACTGGTTGATCACCTGACTTGCTGGTATCTACTGGAGTTTCAAACTCAACCTTAGTTCCTTCTGGAAGTTCAGCTAGGTTACTGATAGATTTCTCTGCGGATGGTGTTTCACCAACTTTAACAACTTGTTCAGCCGGAGTTGGTTCGTTAGTAGCTG
>NZ_JACBXX010000115.1 GCF_013415245.1 Streptococcus danieliae
CTCACTTGTTGTAAGACTTGCCCTCGCTTGATTTCGTTATTGATTGTTTGAGGAGCTCTTCCAAGTAGGCGAGCAATTTCTCGATTGGATTTTCCTTCTTTGTTCCATCGTTCAATGTAGCGACGATGTAAGCATTTGGAATTTTGAGAAGTTAAAAAATTTATAGAGTGACCACAGAGAACGCGTAACAGCGTTCTTTTTTTGATATTTCAAGGAGATTTTTACTATGAGAAGCATAAATGTTGGAATTTGTCAAAATTCTGTGAAACAGCGATTGATCCAAGAATATACAGAGTTGACTGGTCTGTCTAAAAAGGAGGCTGAAAAAGCTTGGGATGAGCTGGTTTCGTTTGGATTGATTGTGTCAATGGATAAAGGACAAATCGGACTTAGAAAGGTTTGAAGATGAACAGAATTTCTGCTAGTGAAGTGGCGACTCATGGCCGTTTCTATCGTCTCCCAAAGGCGTTATTTGAAGTTGATTATTACAAGCCGATGAAACTAGAGGCTAAAGTATTTTACAGCTTTTTGTCAGATCGATTTGAATTATCTTTACAGAACAATTGGGTAGATGATGAAGGAAATATTTACTTTATTTTTACAATTGAGGAATTAGTGGAATTAAGTGGATATGGACGAGATAAAGTTATGGCTCTTAAAAAAGAGTTGCGAGAGTATGGTCTCTTAGAAGAAGAACGCCAGGGTTTGAATAAGCCAAACAAACTCTATCTTGGAATGGTTGATCCTACAAAATCATTAGAGAAAGATGCTCAAAACCCTTGTCCTGAGCGGAAGTCGGAAATTCCGACTTCCGGAGGTCGGAAAAATCGACTTCAAGAGGTCGGAAATTCCGACTCTAATGATACTGATATTAGTGATACTGAGAATAAAGAGATATGTAGTTCTAGAAAGACGATCTCTGATTCTGACGAATCAGGTTCGTCTCCTGGAGCTGAGATGAAATCTACCTCTTACGTTAGGTATGAGTTCTATTCGATTTTGAATTTGATAGAGCAGGAATATTTTAATCATCAGCCTTGGCACTCTGCTTATCATCTGACACATAGGCAGAAAATGAAACTTGGGGAGTTTTTGGAGACGGGTTATACTCATTTAAAATCAAAAGTTGAAAAATAATGGATGCTTAGTTTTGAAATACAACAATATAAAACCACTACGTATCTAGAAAGGACCTTGTCCATTCTCTATTCACAATGGATTTTAAGGTTT
>NZ_JACBXX010000215.1 GCF_013415245.1 Streptococcus danieliae
ACTGGAGTTTCAAACTCAACCTTAGTTCCTTCTGGAAGTTCAGCTAGGTTACTGATAGATTTCTCTGCGGATGGTGTTTCACCAACTTTAACAACTTGTTCAGCCGGAGTTGGTTCGTTAGTAGCTGCTTGAGTTGGGTTTTCGTCAACCTTAACAGTTACAGAAACCTTGTCTTGAGAACCATCTGGGTAAGTCACAACTACAGTCACTGGCTTGTCACCTGGCTGGCTGGTATCCACTGGGGTTTCGAACTCTACCTTAGTACCTGCTGGAAGCTCAGCGACGTTACCGATGGATTTCTCTGCGGATGGTGTCTCACCAACTTTAACAACTTGTTCTGCTGGAGTTGGTGTGTTAGTAGCTGCTTGAGTTGGATTTTCTTCAACCTTAACAGTTACAGGAACCTTATCCTCAGAACCATCTGGGTAAGTTACAACTACAGTCGCTGGTTGGTCACCTGGCTGGCTAGTGTCTACTGGAGTTTCGAAGGTAATCTTCGCATCTTTTGGTAGTTCATCAACGTTTGAGATGGACTTGGCTGGATCCACTTGATCACCAACTTTAACCGTTTGCACGACTGGAGCTGGTTCGTTAGTAGCTGCTTGAGTTGGATTTTCTTCAACCTTAACAGTTACTGGAACCTTGTCCTCAGAACCATCTGGGTAGGTTACAACTACAGTCACTGGTTGATCACCTGGTTGGCTAGTATCTACTGGAGTTTCGAACTCGACCTTAGTTCCTTCTGGAAGGTCAGACATGTTACCGATGGATTTCTCAGCTGATGGAGTTTCACCAACTTTAACAACTTGTTCTGCTGGAGTTGGTGTGTTAGTAGCTGCTTGAGTTGGATTTGCTTCAACCTTAACAGTTACTGGAACTGTATCTTGAGAACCATCTGGGTAGGTTACAAGAACCACGGCTGGCTTGTCACCTGGCTGGCTGGTATCCACTGGGGTTTCAAATTCTACCTTAGTATCTACTGGAAGCTCAGCTAGGTTACTGATTGATTTCTCTGCGGATGGTGTTTCACCAACTTTAACAACTTGTTCAGCTGGAGCTGGTTCGTTAGTAGCTGCCTGAGTTGGATTTTCTTCAACCTTAACAGTTACTGGAACTTTGTCCTCAGAACCATCTGGATAGGTTACAACTACCATGGCTTGTTGATCGCCTGGCTGGCTAGTGTCTACTGGAGTTTCAAAGGT
>NZ_JACBXX010000216.1 GCF_013415245.1 Streptococcus danieliae
AGGTCGCTGCCGTCCCCCACCACAGTGAAAGCATCCCATATGAATTGAAAGGAAGCCATTTTTAGGCTATATTGTACTCACTATTTATAGATTGTAAAATTCTACCCACTACAGTTGACAAAGAGCCCAAAAAAGAGGCTAATGCCTCTTGCTAGTCGGGAAGACAGGATTCGAACCTGCGACACCTTGGTCCCAAACCAAGTACTCTACCAAGCTGAGCTACTTCCCGTAGATATAAACCAGGTTGTACCTCAGCTCTAGAGTACTTGCTAAGCTACTTCCTGTATAATATAAAGTTAATGCACCCTAGAGGAGTCGAACCTCTAACCGCCTGATTCGTAGTCAGGTACTCTATCCAGTTGAGCTAAGGGTGCCCATTTGCCGAGGACCGGAATCGAACCGGTACGATCGAAATGATCGCAGGATTTTAAGTCCTGTGCGTCTGCCAGTTCCGCCACCCCGGCGCCAAAGCGAACGACGGGATTCGAACCCGCGACCCCCACCTTGGCAAGGTGGTGTTCTACCACTGAACTACGTTCGCAATCCTCTAATGCCGGCTACATGACTTGAACACGCGACCCTCTGATTACAAATCAGATGCTCTACCAACTGAGCTAAGCCGGCTTATTACTATATATGCGGGTTAAGGGACTTGAACCCCCACGCCCGAAAGCGCCAGATCCTAAATCTGGTGCGTCTGCCAATTCCGCCAAACCCGCATATGACCCGTGCTGGGCTCGAACCAGCGACCCATTGATTAAAAGTCAATTCCTCTACCAACTGAGCTAACGAGTCTTGTCTCTTTTCAAACTTCAAACTGTATACCATACTGTTTGAACGGTCCCGACGGGAATCGAACCCGCGATCTTCGCCGTGACAGGGCGACGTGATAACCGCTACACTACGGGACCTGTACTTTCGTACAATGGGAGTTAACGGGATCGAACCGCTGACCCTCTGCTTGTAAGGCAGATGCTCTCCCAGCTGAGCTAAACTCCCCTTTAGCTAAGCGACTACCATATCTCACAGGGGGCAACCCCCAACTACTTCCGGCGTTCTAGGTCTTAACTTCTGTGTTCGGCATGGGAACAGGTGTATCTCCTAGGCTATCGTCACTTAACTCTATTTTAAGCTTTTTCCACGATGACTTTGTCATCTTCTTCTCCATAATCCCTAGATTAATGGCGAATCGATTCCTCGT
>NZ_JACBXX010000191.1 GCF_013415245.1 Streptococcus danieliae
TGAATAATAGCTGTCTCACAAGAGCGATTGGGACGAAAGCCATAACTATACTCTGAGAAGTGTCTTTCACAGATTGGACTGATGGTTTGAACAATCGCTTGTTGTACCATTCTGTCCATGACTGTAGGGATTCCAAGATTTCGGACGCCACCATTTGGCTTAGGAATTTCAACTCGTAAAACTGGTTGAGGTTTGTACTTCCTCTGCTTTATAAGTTCCTTGGTTTCTCGCCAATGTTGCCGTAGGAAATTATCCATTTCCTCAATGGTAACTCCGTCGATACCAGCATAACCCTTGTTTCTTTTTACCTGATGATAGGCTTCAAGCATATTGTTCCGAGATAATATCTTATCTAGCAATTCTGACATGTGCGTATTCCTTTCTTGTTTCGGTGTCTGAGGGACATCTTAGATTCGTGAACCTTCTCCTAGTCAATACGTGACCGTCTCCAGTTCTATCAGACCGTTCTTTTACAGACACAAGTGAAGTAGGATTACTTCGGTTAATTGTTCGCCCCTTCGCTCCATTTCCATTACAGAAACTTCATCACTACTATGGGTTCGGCTGACTTCTCATGATTCGTTGTTACTACGTCTACGACGCTCATGAGACCTCACGGGATAAGTCGTATATCTTTCCTCGTTTACTCTCGTGATCTACGCATATAGGTTACGACTACCTTTTGGGACTTTAGAGTTTTCAGCCTCCTCATCCACTACATACGCCTTCATATCACATTTCTGTTCGTAGAGCCACGATTTCGCTATCCCTTCCTCTCCCCGCTACCTCACGATAGTCAGGCTTGGGAGTCGCTATTGGGTTCACCGGTAGCAGGTGCCCACAGAGGACTTGCACCTCAGATATACGACATGCCCGTCGTACTGAAAAGATTCCAAGCCACCGAGCTTGGAATCGGGGGGATTCGGGAAACTTCGGTTCCCGAATAAGGCATGGAACTCGTCAGAGGTCGCTGCCGTCCCCCACCACAGGGAATGCATCCCATATGAATTGAAAGGAAGCCATTTTTAGGCTATATTGTACTCACGCTAAATTTCAAGTTGAAATTAGCCACCACTAAGAAATTCCTTTGGTGACTTGTAGTCCAAACATTTTTTAGGATAATTGTTTATCCAATTTTCAATAAAAGCGACTTCTTTGGGAGTTGTTTCTTTGGTCCCTTTTGGTAACCACCTGCG
>NZ_JACBXX010000075.1 GCF_013415245.1 Streptococcus danieliae
CTGCCGTCCCCCACCACAGGGAATGCATCCCATATGAATTGAAAGGAAGCCATTTTTAGGCTATATTGTACTCACTATTTATAGATTGTAAAATTCTACCCACTACAGTTGACAAAGAGCCAAAAAAAGAGGCTAATGCCTCTTGCTAGTCGGGAAGACAGGATTCGAACCTGCGACACCTTGGTCCCAAACCAAGTACTCTACCAAGCTGAGCTACTTCCCGTAGATATAAACCAGGTTGTACCTCAGCTTTAGAGTACTTGCTAAGCTACTTCCTGTATAATATAAAGTTAATGCACCCTAGAGGAGTCGAACCTCTAACCGCCTGATTCGTAGTCAGGTACTCTATCCAGTTGAGCTAAGGGTGCCCATTTGCCGAGGACCGGAATCGAACCGGTACGATCGAAATGATCGCAGGATTTTAAGTCCTGTGCGTCTGCCAGTTCCGCCACCCCGGCGCCAAAGCGAACGACGGGATTCGAACCCGCGACCCCCACCTTGGCAAGGTGGTGTTCTACCACTGAACTACGTTCGCAATCCTCTAATGCCGGCTACATGACTTGAACACGCGACCCTCTGATTACAAATCAGATGCTCTACCAACTGAGCTAAGCCGGCTTATTACTATATATGCGGGTTAAGGGACTTGAACCCCCACGCCCGAAAGCGCCAGATCCTAAATCTGGTGCGTCTGCCAATTCCGCCAAACCCGCATATGACCCGTGCTGGGCTCGAACCAGCGACCCATTGATTAAAAGTCAATTGCTCTACCAACTGAGCTAACGAGTCTTGTCTCTTTTCAAACTTCAAACTGTATACCATACTGTTTGAACGGTCCCGACGGGAATCGAACCCGCGATCTTCGCCGTGACAGGGCGACGTGATAACCGCTACACTACGGGACCTGTACTTTCGTACAATGGGAGTTAACGGGATCGAACCGCTGACCCTCTGCTTGTAAGGCAGATGCTCTCCCAGCTGAGCTAAACTCCCCTTTAGCTAAGCGACTACCATATCTCACAGGGGGCAACCCCCAACTACTTCCGGCGTTCTAGGTCTTAACTTCTGTGTTCGGCATGGGAACAGGTGTATCTCCTAGGCTATCGTCACTTAACTCTATTTTAAGCTTTTTCCACGATGACTTTGTCATCTTCTTCTCCATAATCCCTAGATTAATGGCGAATCGATTCCTCGT
>NZ_JACBXX010000067.1 GCF_013415245.1 Streptococcus danieliae
TGAATAATAGCTGTCTCACAAGAGCGATTGGGACGAAAGCCATAACTATACTCTGAGAAGTGTCTTTCACAGATTGGACTGATGGTTTGAACAATCGCTTGTTGTACCATTCTGTCCATGACTGTAGGGATTCCAAGATTTCGGACGCCACCATTTGGCTTAGGAATTTCAACTCGTAAAACTGGTTGAGGTTTGTACTTCCTCTGCTTTATAAGTTCCTTGGTTTCTCGCCAATGTTGCCGTAGGAAATTATCCATTTCCTCAATGGTAACTCCGTCGATACCAGCAGAACCCTTGTTTCTTTTTACCTGATGATAGGCTTCAAGCATATTGTTCCGAGATAATATCTTATCTAGCAATTCTGACATGTGCGTATTCCTTTCTTGTTTCGGTGTCTGAGGGACATCTTAGATTCGTGAACCTTCTCCTAGTCAATACGTGACCGTCTCCAGTTCTATCAGACCGTTCTTTTACAGACACAAGTGAAGTAGGATTACTTCGGTTAATTGTTCGCCCCTTCGCTCCATTTCCATTACAGAAACTTCATCACTACTATGGGTTCGGCTGACTTCTCATGATTCGTTGTTACTACGTCTACGACGCTCATGAGACCTCACGGGATAAGTCGTATATCTTTCCTCGTTTACTCTCGTGATCTACGCATATAGGTTACGACTACCTTTTAGGACTTTAGAGTTTTCAGCCTCCTCATCCACTACATACGCCTTCATATCACATTTCTGTTCGTAGAGCCACGATTTCGCTATCCCTTCCTCTCCCCGCTACCTCACGATAGTCAGGCTTGGGAGTCGCTATTGGGTTCACCGGTAGCAGGTGCCCACAGAGGACTTGCACCTCAGATATACGACATGCCCGTCGTACGGAAAACGTCCCTTGACTCCAGCGAGTAAGGGACGTTTTTTGGTTTTCTTAAGGAGATAGCTGCGCAAAAATTGCTAGCCTAGACTCTTCATTTTTTCCGCTTATTTTTCACAGTACCTAGGGTTGCCAACATGGCAAGGCCTGCTACACTCAACAAGTAACCTGCTTCACTACCCGTATTTGGAAGCATAGAGTCATCTTGATAAGCTTTAGATGTAATATTAGCTGAATCCTTACGCACCAATGAAACAGCTCCAGGTTGCAAATCTTGATTTTCAAAAATTTGAGGAACCACAGCTGGAGCCCCTTTCAAATGAGAAGGATCCAAGGCTGGTAAATCATAGCGAGTCCCAGAACCTGTTTTAGCCTGAACAGGAACGAGACTTGGTACATCCTTGAACGTACCCTTATCTACCGAACCAGACTGCTTAACCTGGGATGGGGCCAGCTTCGGTAAATCATAACTAACACCGCTACCACGCTTAGTCTCTACTGGAGGCAGACTTGGCAAATCATGGCTAGTGCCGGAACCTGGCTTACTCTCCACTGACGGCAGACTTGGTAAATCCTTAACTGTGCCATCTCCCACTGGACCAGACTGTTTAACCTGAGACGGATCCAGCTTCGGTAGGTCATGGCTGGCACCACTACCTGGCTTCATCTCTACTGAAGGCAGACTTGGCAAATCATGGCTAGTGCCGGAACCTGGCTTACTCTCCACTAGCGGCAGACTTGGTAAATCCTTAACTGTGCCATCTCCAACAGAACCAGACTGTTTAACCTGGGACGGATCCAGCTTCGGTAGGTCATGGCTGGCACCACTGCCACGCTTAGTCTCTAATGGAGGCAGACTTGGTAGATCTTTGGTCGGACCGTCTCCCACGGGACCAGACTGTTTAACCTGAGACGGATCCAGCTTCGGTAGGTCATGGCTGGCACCACTACCTGGCTTCATCTCAACTGAAGGCAGACTTGGCAGATCTTTGGTCGGACCGTCTCCCACGGGACCAGACTGTTTAACCTGGGACGGATCCAGCTTCGGTAGGTCATGGCTGGCACCAATGCCTGGCTTCATCTCTACTGAAGGCAGACTTGGTAGATCTTTGGTCGGGCCGTCTCCCACCGAACTAGACTGTTTAACCTGGGACGGATCTAGCTTCGGTAAATCATAACTAACACCACTACCACGCTTGGTCTCTACTGGAGGCAGACTTGGTAAATCATGGCTAGTGCCGGAACCTGGCTTACTCTCCACTGGCGGCAGACTTGGTAAATCCTTAACTGTGCCATCTCCCACGGGACCAGACTGCTTAACCTGGGATGGGTCTAGTTTTGGTAAATCATAGCTGGCACCGCTACCTGTCTTAGTTTCTAATGGAGGCAGACTTGGTAAGTCGTAGCTAATACCTGTGCCTGTCTTAGTCTCTAATGGAGGCAGACTTGGTAAGTCCTTAACTGTGCCATCTCCAACAGAACCAGACTGCTTAACCTGGGATGGGTCCAGTTTTGGTAGATCCTGAGTTGCACCGTTCCCGACGCTGTTGCCTTGTTTGACTTGAGAGGGATCCAAGGCCGGCAAATCATAGCTACTACCTGCACCCGTCTTAACTTCAACCGAAGGGAGGATCGGAAGCTCTTGGCTGATGACAGGATCTAGGGTTTTAGACTCTTTCAAAACTAGAGCCTTAAAGGCTTGAGTCAATTGTGCTAAGTCCTGATCTAATTGAGCCTGCTGACTCCGGTTGTAATTCCATGAAAAAGCCTTGAAGACTTGCCTAAATGGAGCCAAGCTTTCTGGTGTATAAATCGATAAATCTTTGGGAACCTGGGCTAACAAGGTTTGGGTTGGCCCATAATCTGCCAAGAAGTAGGTTGCATTCTTATCAGCCAAGGCCTTGAGCAACTGCTTGGCCAATTCTGGTCGATACTCCCGACTTGGATCATCCGCCCAGATAGCCACCATACTTCCAATGCTTGGAATCTGAGCTCCTTGGTTTTTCGGAACCGAGGTTAGCGGCGTCTTTTGGACACCATCTAAGGCCTGGTTTAGATTGTACCAACCACCATTGGCATGATTCCGACCGACAATATAATACCAGGCATCATTGGTGTTCAGAATGGCGTGTCCCTTATCTGAAAGGAATTTAGAAGAGGCTACATCATAACCATTCCAACCACCAGTCCACATAGACACAATAATGTCCTTGTCAAATTGACCTGCATTTTCCTGTTGATTGTAATAAATACCATCATTAAAGGCCATTGGCTTGAGACCGTGACTCTTAACAATCCGAGCCAAGTCATTAGCATAGGCTACAAAGCGTTGGTAACCATCCTGAGGATAGTTTTTCCCAGCCACGACCGACGGATCTCCCTGCAGAATCCGCCAGCCTTTCGCCGCATCTGTCACATCATTGGCAAACTCATCCAAACCAATATTGAAGATTTCGACCTTCCCACTGAAATAAGCCGCGTAACGTTCAATCAGTGCTTTCGTAAAGGCCACAGCCTCATCATTACTAATATCCACCGTTCGCGCTGAGCTTAGACCAGCGAATTGGAAGTTGGGCCGCTCAATCCCCAATTTCGCCATCGCCACCAAGATGGCATCCATATGCCCCGGACTATTAATCACAGGAATAACCTTTAGATTGCGCCCTTTCGCATAAGCCAGCAAGTCGTCCATTTCTTTTTGGGACAAAGCCGAACCATTTGGATCCTTGTAATAATGATCGTTACCCGCTTGAATAGCATCCTTAACGTCCTGACTCGCGTAAGAATGGCCATTCACAGTTAGGCTCATATCGTCCAGAAGAAAACGGAGACCATCATTCCCTAATAGCAGGTGGAAGTCTGTGTAGCCAAGCTCACTAGCTGTATCCATCAGATCCTTAAGCTGAGCAACTGAAAAATACTTACGCCCCGCATCGATGGAAACAACCTTCTTGAGAGCCAAGCGTTCCGCTTGCTCCTCAGGACTTAAAACCACTGGAGGATCGGTAAACACTTTGACACCAACATGGGAATAAATAAAGTTGTTAATCGGACGAATGGTTAGAGTCTGTTCCTTCAGCTCCAAGTTATCAACCGTATACAATAACTTAGCAAATTGAGTTGGGCCATCCGTATTAACCGTCCCAACTTGCCGGCCATCCACTTCCAGGGAAATAATCCCTCCTCCACGGAACTGATCCCCATAGACCTCGAGCCGATTTCCCGTAAAGCGGACACTCAGGCTACCAGAAAAGCTACCATGGGCAGGACCATAATTATCCCATTTCCCCTCGTAATGCGTTTTGTTCAACTCATGATTCTGGGTAATATCCGTATGCGTCACCATCTGACCTTCCGTTTGTGAGGCACTTGATGGATCTGCTACACGAAACCGAACTCCCACAGCCTCCGGCTTAGGACTCTCTGCAGCAGGCATCTCTGTCACAGCTGACGGCACATCTTCCGACACTGTTGCAGCAGGCTGCTCCACTGGCTCGCTGATTTTCACCGCCTCTAGCTGCGCTTGCTCTCCGCTATCTGCCAAGACTTCCGTGGCAAGTGATTCTCCCGCTTCCACTGAACTATCCGCACTGACAGGATTGGCTCCAACAACAGTCAAACCAACCATCACAGAAACTAACCCGACCGAATATTTCCGAAACGAATACCGTTGTCCCTTCTCTAATCCTTGCATCCTCCATGCCCCCTTCACTTTTCGATTCATCTACCAAAACGAAACCTGTTTCAAGCCACAAATAAATTGGTTTTACGATAATTTGAGTATAAAGGAAAACGCTTACTTGTTCAATAAATGGAACCGGAAAAAGCACTGGTATTCCAGACCAAGACAAAAATAAAGCCCTATTCTATAGGCTTTACAACCAATAGAATAGGGCTTCAAAAAGAACCACACGACTCAATTAACGATCCGTGAAACAATCAAAGGCCAAACGCTCACTTCCATCTTCAAGCCAGATCAAGCCACATTCCACAAAACCAAACTTTTCCAAGGCTCTCCGCATGGCTCGATTATCCCGATGGGTATCAATCCGCAAATAAGAATAAAGCTCCCCACAAGCCTCAAAACAGGCACGGGCTACCCCTCGCGTCCGACCATCTGAGGCCAAACGATGAATCACCCCATGTGGCTCCTGACTCCGAAAGAATCCCTCAATCCGTTCATAGGTCGGATCCGGTCCCGGCATCAAGGCAAAAACGCCGACCACCCGATTGGCCTCTACACAAACATAGAACTGACCAATTTCAATATCCTCTTCAATCAGTGCACGGGTCGGATAGCCCTCGTTCCACTGACTCGGATTTCCCTGGGCCACCATAAACTGCCGTGCTCCCTGATAAATCTCCATAATCGTATCAAGATCGCTCCATTCAGCTTTCCGAACCTTCATCACAATTCCTCCTGATTCAAAAACTCAATATAACTCAGTCCCCATTTCTCAACCTCATCCAAGACTCCCTGGAAACTCCTACCTAGTTCCGTCAAGCTGTACTCAACCCGAGGGGGAACCTCTGGATAGACCTTGCGATGGACCAACTTATCCTTCTCCAATTGCCGCAAATGACGGGTCAGAATACTTTGGGTGATCCCTGGAATATTCCGTTGCAATTCATTAAAACGCTTGGTTCCAGTACTCAACTGGTAGATGATCACCAAAGCCCACTTCCCCGTCAAAACCCGTTGCGTGGTTGCAAAGGGACAAATTCCGTATTCACTCACTTTTGTGGACATTTTTTCTCCTTATTTCATACCAATACTACCACTTTTGCTACTAACCAACAGAAAAAAATCTACTTGTTTTCTTGATTGTAAAAACTATAATTGGATTATATCAAAAAAGGAGATCACTTATGTCACAAAATCTAGAAATCTTTAATCAGTACAACCAAGGCCTAATCGACGGGAACTTCCCAGCTGTGTTTGAAACCATGGCCGATGACATTATCTGGCACCAACCTGGCAATCACTCCACATCAGGAACCATTATTGGCAAAGATAAATTAGGTGCCCACCTAGCAACCTTTGGCCAAAAAACAAATGGAACCTTTAAAGTCCTAACCAACTGGGTCTCTGATAATAATGACCTCGTCGCAGCTAACGTGACCTTTATCGGAACCCGCCCAGACGGAGTCGAACTCAACATGAACGGAATCGACCTCTTCCGCATGGAAAACGGTAAAATCCAGGAAGTCTGGCTCTTCTCATCCGATCAAGTCCTTGAAGATGACTTTTGGAACTAAGTAGATAAAGAACTTGCGCTATAAACCGCAAGTTTTTTGCCTACAAAGCCATGGAATCTGATTCCCGATCTAGAATCTGAGTCACAGCCTGACCGCCTAGGTATTTTTGCGCCTGCTCAACAATAAATTGAAGGGCAACTTCCAGAGCCTCTTCCCTGCTTGGGTCCAATAATTCCAACACCAAAAAAGCATTCTGGCTATCCTCTCGAATCATGGTCCGCTCCCCGTCCCGCCAATTGAGGCAGCGACAGACAGCTCCGGCTTCATCCCTATAACACAATTCTCCAGCTAGAGTAGGAGTGTTCTCATCACTGCCGATAAGATAAAACTCATCTCCTCCCTCAGTCAAACCAAGCTGTAGATCTCCCTGAAAACGATCCAAATCTTCTGCTCCACACGGTAAAGCATAGCGTAGACTCGCCGCATTGTAGATATCAACCAGGGGTAAGATAGACCCCACCGGTTTGCCACTTTTAGCCCGTTTCAAAAGAGCTTCAATACTGGACCTGGCACCCTTTTTCGTCTTAAATTTTTGGAAGGCTTGGCGATAAACTTGAATGACTGGATTTTCCGCAAAGGGTTCCCCCTCGACAAACGACTTAGCCAGCTCGTTACTCTCCGCTAACAGCTCTTGGAGTTCCTTTGGCGACTCCGCCAGCTGCTGATAGTCCTTAAGTAGAACTACTCCAATTTTTGCCTCTGGAAAGAGATCCCAGAAAGATGAATCAATCATAAAATGTGCCATAGTTGTCTCCTTTCTAGCCCCACAGTTTTAAAAAAACAGCACTGTAAAAGTATCTTCTAAGACCTAACGATACTTTCAAGTGCTGTCACCCGGTGGCGCTTCATTTTAAATTTAATTTTCATCATTTTACCACAAATGATATGTTTTTTCTACTCTCGTAAAAATTCTTCCAAGGCGGGTAGGGCTACCTGGTTAAACTGAGCATCAATCCAGTGTCCTCCTCCCTCGACTGTCACTAATTGGGAATTTGGAAATACTTTTAGGGCTTCCAAACTATAGGAATAGGGAACCACATCATCAAGGGTACCATGAATCAGCATCACTGGTGCTGTTACTTTTTTCATTTCCTGCTGGATATCAACAGACATGGCATCCTTGAGGTAGATCGAACCTAGTTGAGCATTGCGGTGTGTAATCACATCCGGCAGGTCTTTCGGTGACTTGACACCTAGACTGGCATAGGTTGCCTCCACATCATCAAAAAGGACAAAGGCCGGGAAGATTAAGGCTAGTTTGTTAATCCGATCGGCATGCTCTGCCGCATAAAGAGTCGCAACAACACCACCCTGACTCGCCCCTATAAGGGTCACTTGGTCTCCTTGGACAAACTTTTCTTTGGACAACTGCTCAACAACAGCTTCTAGATCAGCCTTTTCTGTTAAGACCGACATATTGAGCATATCGGTCCCCCCACTTTTGGAAGCTCGACTGCCTCCATAAAAATCAAAACGGTAAACCAGATAACCCTGCCGTGCCAATTCCTCAGCATAGTCCACATAATTTTCCAAGGTATTGTTAAAACCATGAGCAATCACCAGTAGCGGACGCTTTTCCTGCTTATAGTTGGCATCCGCCGTAATCACACCTGCCAAATTCACTTGATCCCGTTGAACCTGATAGTCTTCATGAACAATGTTACTGGATTCTTGCAAGGAAAGCTCCGTGTTTTGGGCTTGAACAACCGTTTCTGGGCTTGGACTCTCATAATTTTTACGCATAAAAAACCAAAAACAACTCAGGGCTAATAACAGAATACTAAAAATATAAATCCCTTTACGCATACTTCCTCCTACTAGCTTCACTTGGCTTCAATCACTTTAATGGCTTTGGCCGGATTACCAGCTAGAACAACATTATCCCCAAAAGATTTGGTGATGACAGCACCGGCCCCGGCAACAACATTATCGCCCAAGGTGACTCCTGGCAGAACGGTTACACCGCCACCAGCCCAGAAATTATCACCAATAGTAATCGGTGCTCCGTATTCCAAACCAGCATTGCGCTCCTCCGGATCCAGTGGGTGGAGGGGAGTCAGAAATTGACAGTTGGGACCAATCATGGCATTTTTGCCAATCCGAATGGGACAAACATCCAACATGGTCAAATTCCAATTGGCATAAAAATTCTCGCCAAGATGAATATTAACCCCGTAGTCACACACAAAACGTGGTTTCACAGATAGTTGCTCACCTGTTGAGCCAAACCACTCTTTTAAAATCTCTGCACCAAGCTGGCGATCTTCTTGTTCATTAAAGGCTTTTTGATAGGCCCTGGAAGAGGCGACTAAAGTCCTTAACTCAGGGTCCGCTGGATTGTAGTACTGCCCCGCTATCATTTTTTCAAATTCAGACATCTGATAACCTCTCCTCAAAATATACTACCACCATTATAGCAAAACCTCTTTCCTTTAGCCCAAAAATTGAATATCCAGGCTGGCTTAGGGTATAATGGGTGCTACAAGCTCTCACCCAACGAAGTGAGACCTCACAAAAGATAATTATCGAAAAGGAGCTTATCATGTCCATTCGTCCAGCAGAAACCAAAGATGTCCCAGCCATCCTCAGCCTGCTAGGAGAAATCCTCGCCGTCCACCACCAGGAACGTCCAGATATCTTTAAGGCTAGCGGCAGTAAATACACAAGTCAAGAACTAGACCAAATAATCGCAAAGGCTGAACAAATGGTCTTTGTCTATGAAGAAGAGGGGCAGATTCTAGGCCATCTCTTCTGCCAAATCCAGGAGCCCCATGGCAATGCACTCCAACCCATCAAAACTCTCTTCATTGATGACCTCTGTGTGGCTAGCACTGCCCGTGGACATGGAATCGGCCAACAATTACTCGATTTCGCCAAACAATATGCGCGTGAGCAGGACTGCTACAATCTGACACTAGATGTCTGGACTGACAACGCTGCGGCTGTCCGCTTCTACCAACGGCTAGGACTGCAATCACAAAAAATCCGAATGGAGGAAATTTTATGACCGACACGCGCACCATCTACGATTTCACCGTTCTAAAGCAAAACCAAGACATCCTTTCTTTGGACCACTTTAAAGGGCAGGTCCTCCTCATTGTCAATACAGCAACCGGTTGCGGGCTAGCCTCCCAGTACCGAGAATTACAGGCCCTCTACGACCACTATCAGGATCAGGGCTTTACCATTTTGGATTTTCCCTGCAATCAATTTTTAGGCCAGGCCCCTGGAAGTGACGAGGACATCAACCGCTTTTGTGAGCTTAACTATCAAACCACCTTCCCGCGGTTTGCTAAAATTAAGGTCAACGGGAAAGCAGCCGATCCTCTATTTATTTGGCTCAAAGACCAAAAATCCGGCCCCTTAGGCAAACGAATTGAATGGAACTTTGCTAAATTTCTCATCAATCGCCAAGGTCAAGTAGTCACACGTTTCGCCTCCAAAACGACTCCCCTAGCTATCGAGGAAACCCTCCAACAACTCCTATAAAGAGGGTAAAAGTCCTTAGTTGTAAAATTGACTAAGGACTTTTGCTTTTCCTCAAAGGCCAATGGCCTAGAGATTATTTCAATTTCTGCAGGTTCCGTTTCGCTCCCTTAGCCAAAGCTCCCACCACTGGATGAGGAAGGTAGAGCTCATCTAAATAGGCCACATCTTCTTGATTCAATTCCAGTCCAAAAGCTCCTACTAAATCATCCAGATAAGCTTCTTTGGTAATACCTAGGACTGGGCTATGCATCCCCTTTTGCCACAGCCAAGCTAGGGCCACTTGACTCCGACTTCGATTATATTTAGCCGCCAAATCTGCCACACGCGCCACAATTTTCCGATCCTCTGCTTCGGTACCATCGTACTTAGCACGGGCACTTTGATCCGCCTGACTGCGCGCCGTATCCGCCGACCAATCCCGCACAATCCGCCCTGCCGCTAATGGACTGTAAGGGACCAAGGCGACCCCCGTCTCCTGACAGAAAGGAATCATCTCTCTTTCCTCCTCCCGGTAGAGAAGATTGTAGTGATTTTGCATAACGGAAAAAGGAGTCCAGCCCCTCTTGTCTGCCACATATTGGGCTTGCTGGAATTGCCAGGTGTACATACTAGATGCCCCTAGATAAAGTACTTTACCCGAACGAACCAAGTCGTGAAGAGCCTCCATGGTCTCCTCAATCGGTGTGTCATAATCCCAACGGTGAATATAAAGTAAATCGATATAATCTGTTCCCAAACGCTTAAGACTTTGCTCCACCTGATGGAAAATAGCCTTTCGTGAAAGCCCTCTAGTATTAGGACCATCGCTTTGGCCATCCCCATAGAAAACTTTGGACGCAATCACCACTTCTTCTCTTTTTGCAAAATCCTTCAAAGCTCGTCCGAGAATTTCCTCACTCGAACCATAGCTATAGAAATTGGCAGTGTCAAAGAAGTTAATCCCCAGATCCAAGGCCTTCTGGATAATTGGGCGACTGGCGCTCTCATCCAAGACCCACTTGGAGTGAAAACCACGCGCTGGATCGCCAAAACTCATACAGCCCAAACAAAGCTTGGAAACCTCCAAACCTGTATTCCCTAATCTTGTATATTCCATGACTAACCTGCTATATCCAAATATATAGCCTTCCTTTCTAAGTTTTATGGACACTTCGCTAACCATTTTATCATAAGCAGAAGCTATTTAGCCGGGAAATTCATGAACGATAACACCTTGGAGAGTCGCAATCTCCTGATCATCACGCTGTAACTTGATTCTCGTTTAAAAATCTGTCGAGCAGAAAAAGCCAGGAACAAGGGACTCTAAAGCTCTTGTTCTTGGCTTGAGCCAGATCGACAGTGATTGCTCAATAAAAATACAGCAGCACAGGAAGCAGAAGCCAACTATCTGCTCTTCCTTTCTAGATAATGATTGACCATATAAGCTGAACTTGTAGCTGTAATGACAATCCACTCTCTAAAAGGGACATTTGTAAGTGCTGTCGCTATGTAGACAATCACTAGGCCAAGGATATTGTAGTACATTCGTTTTAAGATGTATTTCATCATTAGAAATTAATCCGGTCATCATAGGGAGGGACACTTATAACTTTGGAAAATTAGGTAAGCCTCCTTGATGAAGCTTAATGACTGCTATCCTTGCTGGCTTCTATTGTTTAATTCGGGTGAAATGACCTCGCTTCTTAATTGTTAGTATCGGGTGAGGCTGAGACAAAAGTCAAACCTCACTGACTTTGGTTAACAAAATACCTTTGACGCAGTAGCTGATTGGCCTCTTCGTTCGCTTTTCAAGCTCGGAAGAGGACCTAATCAGCCTTGCGGGGGTGGGACTACGAACTAAATTTTTCCAAATTTAGTTCTGTCCCACTCCCATCTCCCAGACCTTTTTCATCTATCGCCTCGTTTTTTCTCTATATAGAGATATAAAAATCCAAAAAAGAGGCCTATAGTTCCAGGTATTAGAAGCCAATCAATCAGTAAATCCATAGTAGTTCCTTTCATATCCGTTTGTAGTTTTTTCAAAAGCGGAAACCCAGCTATTCACCGAATAGCCAGGTCTCGTAAACACTATTTGTTCTCACAATTTTGATTTACAATTTTTTTGAGTTTTTCTTTTCTTTTCGAGGATGTGCCAGCATCCAAACAAAGACTGTAAATCCTCCCAGAAAACTATAAAACCCGTGTTCAAATAACCATTTTAGAGTATCCATTATTACTACCTTTCTATTACCACCAGCAAGTAGCTCCATAGCCTGCAGCAGCTCCTGCACCACCAAGAACTGCACCAATTGCAGCACCAGCTGGACCTCCAGGAGATCCACCAATTGCACCACCAATCGCGCCATTAACAGCTGCTTTGCCGGCATCTCCCCAAGAACATCCACCACCAAGAATACCCATGAGGACATCCATTGAAAGAGACTGAGCAACAGTGTCATTAAAAGTAGTCATAACAATGACCTCCTAAAAAATATTGTCAGATTGATCATCCGACTTCTACAGTGTAACAGAGTTCAGACGGTTTCCAACCAATATGTCCTAAAATGTCACGAGAACGTCCTGAATAGCAGTTTTAGTTTTTTCCTACTCCTAAATAAAAAAGCTCAGGGATTAAAGTTCCCTCCATCTAACCTTTCTCCTGATTCTACTTTAAAAACCACACTATCGTCCTCTCATCCTGAATACTTTCAAGACTGGAACTAACAGTGTGGTTTTCCTAAAATATCCTCTAATCCTGTTTCTAGGAAAGTAACAGGTCTACCATGATCGAAGTAAGTATCATGATCCACAGAATCCTACTAACAACCTGCTTCTCCTTTTTACTCCTCCCAACAATCGAAGTCTTCACGATCAAGACATGAAAACTAGCGGCTACCAGTAACAAAATAAGATGTTTCCAAACCATTTCTACAAAGCATCGGATATCCCTGATGCTAAACAAACAACAGCTGCTGCGGCTGTTGTTACAGGTCCTGTTGCCGCAAAGAATAGCTCAAAATTCAATTTTTCACACATACAGATATCCCTCTTCCTTCTAGTTTCCTACCATACCGCCTATAGTACAAATACGGGCACCTGTAAGTCTGCAAAACCTACTCTGCTTCCTTCTGCTACTATAATAGCAGTGTTTTTAGCATTTTCCAATCTTCTCTACCATCGCTCCACAAAATACACAGTAGATAAAAAATGGACTCTTCTCTTTCCACCCCCAGTATAACAGAGAAGAGTCCGTCTCCAACCAACATGTTCTAGAATGGTTTGAAATCGTCCTGAATAACCTATTTTATATTTTCCAGTTCTAAGATATAAAAGCTCGATTATCCAAGCTCAATCTTCTCCCTATCACTAAAAAGCTTTTGAGTTGTTTTTTCGTTTACATAAGCTAAAATGGTAATTAGCAGTAAATTTTCAAAGGAGAACCTTATGTACCATTCACAATTTGAACTCGGGGCCGTTGCCTTAAATGTTCGTAACCTTGCATTACAAAGTCTATTTTACCAACAAGTTCTAGGACTTGAAGTTCTAGCTGAGACAGACCAACAGGTAGACCTAGGAGTAGGCGAACAGGTTCTGATCCATCTGTTAAAAACAGAACAAGAGGGTTCTGTTGCAGCTAGTTATGGCCTCTACCACTTGGCTCTGGTACTGCCCAGTCGCCAAGATTTAGGAACCATCCTGCGTCACTTTATTGACAACAAGATCCCTTTGCAAGGGGCTAGCGACCATGGTTATAGTGAGGCAATTTACTTAGCGGATACGGAAGGAAATGGCCTCGAAATCTACCGCGACCTCCCTCAAGAAAACTGGGATATTCGTGAAGATGGTCGCATTATTGGGATTACCGAAGCCTTGGATGCCGATACCATCTACCAGCTTGGACAAAGTAGCCAACAGGGATATCGTCTGCCCCTCGGAACCCGGATGGGTCATGTACACCTCTCGGTCAAAGATAGCGAAAGTGCTAGCCGTTTCTATCAAGAGGTGCTGGCTCTGGAGGACAAATTCTCAATCCCATCCGCAGCCTGGCTGGCCTCCGGTAACTACCACCACCATCTAGCTGTCAATGAGTGGGGTGGTAAGCATTTACAAGAGCGTTCAGAAGGGCTGCCTGGTCTCGCCTACTATACAGTTGTGTATTCACAACCTGATCATTACCAAGCCACCATCGCACGCGCCCGTGCCGCTAACCTCGAACTGGAACAAGGTGGTCCAAAGGCTAGCTTTGTCGATGTTGACGGCATTAAAACCTTGCTAGTGTTGGAAGAAAAGCAATAAGAACCAGGGATTGAGCAAAAATTCCTAAAAATAAGAAAGGACTTAGAATAACCTTGGCAAACTATTATTCTAAGTCCTTTTTAGATTTCCTATTCTCAGTAACAGAGTGTTACTCAGTCTGCTTCTTACTACTAGTTTCAGTTAATTTCCAATCTCAGCTTTCCTTGACTCATGCTGACATCGTTGATCAAGTCCAGGAGTTGCTTATCCAGGACGAGATCCTTAGTCTCTGCCAGATACTTTTGGAAATGACTGGTTTCCCGATGGCCTTGATAGGCAGCCTGGCTGGCATAGACTTCAAAGAAATACCAGACCTGGGGTTTCGCCTGATCCTGAACTGCATACATAGCCAAAACTCCGTCCTCCTCTTTCAAGGAGGTTTTCATATTTTTCAGCACACTCTCTGTAAAAACAAGCTGTCCTTCAACACTCGTCTCCACTCGGGCGAATTTCAGGTAATAGTGATCTGGCCCAAGCCAAGTATCGGAATCTAATTTTTCCGCAAGGAAAACAGGATTTACCTCATAGGCTGTTCGCTCTCTTAACCGAGACCCTGCCTTGGACACATAATTTTGATATTGCTCCGATGCC
This sequence comes from Streptococcus danieliae, assembly GCF_013415245.1. GTDB lineage: Bacteria > Bacillota > Bacilli > Lactobacillales > Streptococcaceae > Streptococcus > Streptococcus danieliae_A. The sequence goes on from NZ_JACBXX010000067.1 coordinate 14,491, forward strand.
CGGTGGGTCGCATAGGCCGCTTCCCCTTCATAAACCTCAAAAACAATAAAGGAACCCGAAGCATCCACTCGCTCTGCTACAAACATCGCCAAGGTGCCAGGCTCCTTGCAGTGGGAGGTCCGCACATTATGCACCCCTACCTCATGCAAGAGCGCCCGATCCTGAGCCTCAACACCAATCGCAAATACATTCACTCTCATTGCATCATCCTTCTAAAGTTTTGGGCAAAAATGGCATCCTTATCCAGGTCGGAAATTGGCAACTGGTTGATGGCCTCCACAATCACCTCTGTTGCTCCAGCCGGTGCGATGCCAAGAGGGGCATCGGTGCCAAAGAGAACCTGATCTAATCCAAAGTACTCCAGCGTCAACTCAAGGGCCTTGGAATTCCCAAGAATCGCCGTATCAACATAGAACTTCTGGAAGTCTGCCGCTTGTTCCGGCGGTAAAATATGCCGAATCCGCTCTGCGAAAAAAGGAATCATAGCCCCTGCATGGTGGACAATCACCTTCAAATCAGGAAAATCCTGGAAGATCCCAGCCTGAACCAACTGCAACATGGCTTGGGTCAATTCATACTCCCACGAAAAGACAATGTTGTTATCCGGCTTGCGCTCATCAAAAATAGGGTGCAGCCAAATCGGTATGCCCAAGCGCTGACAAGTTTCAAATATAAGCCGATAGGCTGAATCCGCAATAGACTTCCCTAAAGCCCGCGTGAACAACTGGACACCTACCAACACCTCGGACTCCGCAACCTCTTCCAGAATCTGAACCGCCGCCTCCAAATGATTCATGGGCACCATGGCAACACCCGCTACATACATATCCGGCTGACCAGCCACGACCTCAGCTAATTCCGCATTGGCCTCCCGACAAAGCGCGGCAGCTGTGACCGGATCCACATAATCCTCCGGATTCACATTCACATAAGACAGAACCTGCTGCGTCTCGCCATCCCAAAACTGACGTCGCTGGTCCAAATCCGTCAACAACGGATGCTGAATAAAGGGAAAAAGTTCCGGCAAACGTGGCTCTATGGCCAACATTTTTTCATAAAAACCGGGTAACAAAACATGGGCAAAGACATCAATCTTAGTCATCCACAGCCCCTCCTTAATGTGTAGTTCCAGCAGCTACTTTCATATCCTGTCCCTCATGCTCTACCAAGAGTTCTAGTAAGACCAGCACCCCCTCCAACATCTGCTCTAGGGACAGCGAAGCCACACCTGGCTTATTCTCCACCTGCTCTGGCAAATAAGGTAGATGGAGAAAACCTGCCCGCAAAGCAGGACGATGCTGACTAGCCCAGTGCAACACCTCATAGAGAACCTGGTTGCAAACAAAAGTTCCCGCTGTATTCGACAAACGAATCTCTTGACCCCGCTCTTGCATCCCTGCCAACAAAGCCTTGAGGGGCAAGGTCGAAAAATAAGCTGCCGGTCCCTCAGCTCGCACCGGATCATCAATCGGCTGCTCCCCTGCATTATCCGGAATCGGTGCATCCATCACATTAATGGCCACACGCTCCAAGGTCAGACCCTTACGTCCCCCAGCCTGACCCAAACACAAGACCAGATCCGGCTCCAACTCACCCAACACCGATTCCAGTTCTGCCCGAGCGCCACCAAAAGCTGTCGGCAACACCCGCCAAACCAACTCATGCCCCAAGATTTGATCCGGTAGACGCTTAACAACTTCCAGAGCTGGATTCATGGCCTCTCCATTAAAAGGCTCAAAAGCTGTTACTAAAATTTTCATTGTTTCCCTCAGATTGACGAACTATAAAAAATTGAATTCCCGTTTCACGCAGCAGGAGTTCAGTTTTCCAAGACACGATTACGATTCCTCTTCCCCCAACACCACCTGATGCATTTCAAATGAAGATAAGCGATACTGCCCACCAAGCCATTGTTTATCTAGAGTACCTTTTTATTAATCTCCGATACGTTATTCTTTCCTGCTCTACTATCACTAGGTGTTTTAGCCATGACGATAGTATAACGATTATCGTTGTAATAAGTCAGCTTATAATGTGTACCGTCTTCTGATACTACAAATCCCAACTTTTTCAATTCTTGCTTCAATTTTGAATTTATTCCCTTATAATCAGTTAGTAGACGCTTTATTTCATCTCGTCTGTTATTCAAAATATCATCAATTTCATTTTGCTGAACAATATCTTGAATAATATGTTTCTTACGAGTTTTATCAGACATCCCACCTAGAGAATCTGATAAAACAGACAGAACAAATGCTCTTTTCTCTCCTTGGAAAAACTCTTTTTCAGTTCCACTAGATAAAAAACCTTCATTTACTCCCTGTCTATTAAAAAACTCATTTTTATAATACTCTAGTTCGTTTTCCCTGTCTAAAAGTTTAGAAGTTAATCGTTTATTCTCTTCCTCCAAATCATTCATTTCATCACTAAAAACCCTAAGAACCTCGTCTGTTTCCTCCTTAGTTTTTTCCGCTTCAGCACGCTTTGCTTTTTGACTTCTAAATCTATCTTGAAACAAAGACGTGAGAACACCATCCCATGTATATAGATAGGGAATCGTCTGCTGATTAGTATAATGAATAATATCTCTTACAATACTTTGACTGACAACATCTGGATCAAAGTGCTCGAGCACCCTTCTACGTTTCTTCTGAATCATATCTGTTTGATAGTAGATTCCAATATTGCCGTTATATTCATTTTTGTCATCACAGAAGCTACGAATTAAATCATTCGAACTAACATCTTCTTGAACAAAAACGTGTGCAACTCCTTTTAAAGCATAGGACAATTTACCAACATCAATGGGAGTTCTATTTAAAAACGTCTTTGAAACATATACGATAGGTAAATCATATACCTTAGCACCATTAATAACTTCCACCAACATCTGATAATTTTCATCATTTATCCAATGAGGATTCATAGTAATAGGAAGATTGTTATCGTCTAGCACATATCCCTTTTCAATCAATAACTTAATGAATACCGGAGTTTTAAATGATCTATCTACATTAATTGCATCTTCAGTGAAACTTCTATCCAACATAATTGACATCTTAGACTCTTTAAAATTCATGATGTAATCTGTATTCCAAATAACCCCATCATCCAATTTCTTTTCATATCGAACTGCAAGAATATCCTCATTACGGTACTCCTTGAAATCAAGAGAGACCTTTTCATTTCCAAACTTCTGGTTATAAGAGCCATCCCACATCAAATTAGTAATTATATTATCATTATGTCTACTACCTTGATTCCATTCTATAACAAGTTTTAAGAACTCATCCTTAGTTAAAGAGTTATCTATATTTAAAATTGTAGAAAATAATAACATTAAATATCCTTTCTAGTAACTATTTTACAATCTATGTATGAATTAACTTCCTATTATTCCATCTGTCTAACATTAGCTTTTATCTGCACAACAATTTCTTCTGGAACTTCAAAGTATCTGTACAATTGTTCCTCAATTTCCGCAACAGATTGCGACCAATCGATAATAGAGTAGTCTGAGAAATCAAACCACGGAACATTACTCCAAACCTCTTTTGACTGATTGTGCTGTGTAATTTTCAATGTTCCCAGCATAGCACGAGCAAAGTCGGTCTTTATGTATTTAAGACAATTCTCAGCTTCTTCTTCTTGATCAAAAGCGCCAAAAGAAATGAAAGTTTGTGTATGACCCACGAGTGGGGTACCCACGAGTGGGGTACCCACGAGTGGGGTACCCACGAGTGGGGTACCCACGAGTGGGGTCGATAGGACTTCTCCAATCGACCCACTTCCGTTAGAAGCAGGTAAAAATACTTTGTATTTGTTCAAATTTGGATGTTCTTCAATCAAGTCAGGCTCAATCCATTTTGTAACTCTCTCATTGTTTAGCCTACCATATATTCCAATTTGATTCGTATATGTTTTCTCATCAGTAAAAATTTCTGGTAATTTTTCAAAAATATTTGAACCAATTGATTTTTCTTCAGAAATAGATACTCTCCCTTTTAATTCAGGATATTTATCATACAGTCGTTTAGTAAATTTATAACTACTCTTACCAAATAAGTACTCATTAAATGAACGAGCTGATTTTTCACGTACCAAATGCAACAAATCATTGAGCCACTCAATAGGAGTAAACCTCCCAATTGCTCCGAATACTCTCTTTTTATCATGTAAAGTAACTACTATTCCACCTTTTATATCTGTATTTGGAAATACTTGTGAAGAATCTTGTTCAAAGTAGAGAACCTTGAGGTGCTCATCTGCCAACATCTTCTGATTCCACGCTTTAGATGTTTGTCCTGCATTGAATAAAAATCGAGCTGGAGTGATCAGAAGGGCTTTATCAGATACTTCATAAGCTAAGTCCATGAACTTATGATAGATAGGCTCATCACGGGCAACTAGTCCAATTCCTTCGTTTTGATACGGTGGATTCCCAATTACAACATCAAATTTCACAGATTCAAAGGCCTCCTCTACTTGTTTTTTACCTTCTTCAATACTGGTTTTAAGAATATTGGAAAAATCTTCAATATAGACTACATTAGTTTTGTAATTTTTGTAGCCTTTGAGTGTTCGTTCGGTAATGGTTTTAGCCATTGGGGTTTTGGCAATGGCATAAATATTGTTAGCTAAAATGTCTTTATAAGTTCCTTCGGCATCAAAATGCTGGTCATTATTTTCTTGTAAAGCCTGATAGTAAAGACTCATTGCTGTATGGAGAGGGTAAAGTCCAGTTTTAGCGTTAATATCGATAATTTTACTTGCTGGGTGGTAAACATCTGCAGTAACTTCTTTATCGACCCAGTGGAGGTTAGGTTTAGCACCGTTGATCATCGATTCAAAGTTCTCATCATAGAAATTCAAACCTCCAATCCCCTTTGCAAGTTGCATATTGACCACACGCCATGGTGTCAATACAGTTTCTTTATCAGGATTCTTAAAGCTACCAAAAAGAATTGCAATTTCTTCTGCACGCTCGATGAAGTCTAGACTATCAAAAGATTTAGCACGCTGACGAATGATACGACCTGCCTCAATAAAGACTTCTGCATCGTAATACTTAGTGATTTCTTTAAACATCCCTTTGGTAAAACCTTTAGGCATAAACTCTTTCCAGGATTCATCATCGACTTCTTTAATAAAATCCTTGATGGTAATGTCCTTGCTTAAGTCAACATCCATCCCGTAAATCATCATTGGGATCCGAATGGAGACACCACGAAGAATAGAAATCATCGTCTTTTGTTGCTTCATGGCTTCCTTGAGTTTTTCCAGAGCTTCTTTTTCTTCTGGGCTACGCTCCCTAGCTTTCTTTTTCTTAGCACGCATAGCTTCATCATAGTCTTCATTAGAAAAACCATTTTCGTTAATGGTAACTTTCGTTTTTGTTTTTTGTTTCTGAGTCTTCCCTACAATGGACTTCAGTTTATTAAACCGCTCAGCATCATCTGATGTCAAAGTTAAAAGATTATCATTATAAAGACTATCATCTTCAAATCCGGAGCGGACTGCTTTTTCCGCATAGACTTTTTTTATTTGCGTCAGCATGCGATCGACATTAAAAGGTGCCATGCCATTATCACTCTTACCAAGAATCGGCATAAAGTTTAACAGATTGGCCATAGCTTGTTTTTGCTGTGACGTATTTTTCTTACCGACCCCTGAATTGATCTGCGCACTTTCTGCCATTACCGTGAGTGCACGATCTGGCGCAAAATCAAAAATATAACAGCGTTTCTTCATGCCCAATTTTTCATGGGAGAAAGGCGTCTGAGCACGAAAAGCAGCCTGGAGATAATTCATAGGACTATTTGTATTTGACAAAAAGATGACTGCTGTCCACTCAGGAATATTGACACCAGTTGTGAGCTTACGAACAGTCAGCGTAATCGTCTTAGACTGGGAAGGATCATCCGTGATAGCTTGACGGACCTTAGCCAAATCATTCTCTGAGCTATCTAAGATACTATCACTCTTATCGTTCTGAACAACATTAACAATCTCATAATCCTTCCCAAAAACAGGATGCTGTCTCAGAAGTTTTTCAAAAGCATTCGCTTCTTTCACACCTGGTAGCAGCCATAGCGTATGTCGCAACTCCTCCTGGTATTCTTGAGTTGAGAAAGGATAATTATTCTTATCATCAGGATTAGTTATATTATCTAGAAAACGACGGACATCTTCTTTATAGACCAGCTCACCATCCTTATCAACTTTGAAAAATTCACGAAAATTAAAGGCCTTATTTCCATCTGAAAATTTTTCTTTATTCCGCATATCAAAGGTATACATATGAACTTCCGGGAGCTGTTCATACGGATTTGGTTCATTTGGTTTTTCCAAATCCCACTTAAGCTTGGCCTGTTGCTCCATAACGTAGTCCCATGTATAGACCTGCTCGGGCTCAAATTGGTCCACAAGATTAAAAGGAGTCCCTGAAAGTTCGAGAATTTTCGTGTGTTTTTTGACTAAGGCAGACACAACTGCATCACTCAAATCAGTTTGGGTCCCCTCATGAGCTTCATCGATAATAATTAAATCCCAATCAACATCCGAAAATTCAGGAAGGTTAGTTTGAGCAGCATTATGACGTAATAACTGAATAGAAGCAAAGTAAATGAATGGGGAATCTCCAGTTTTCAGAGTTGCAAGTTTTTCCCCTTTATCCACTGAACCGTAAAGATAACCGTCTTCATTCATACTCATTTTTTGATAATCTTCAAACCAGGAATCACTGACAACTGGTCTATGGGTCATAATGAGCACTTTTTTGAATTGCTCCTCTTTAATAAGCTGGAGCGAAGTCAGAGTCTTCCCGAAACGCATCTTGGCATTCCAAAGCATGCGATCTTTTTTCTTAAAAATCTTTTGCGTCTGTTTCACAGCAGCTTCTTGCTCAGGACGTAAGCTGATACTTTGTTTTTCAGCCTTATACTCCGCTGGTGATTCACTAATAAAAGAATGACCAGCTTTAACAGCTTTAATAGCTGCTTTGGCTGTTTCTAGATCCGTCTGGAACCATTCATTTCCCTCTAGATGTTTTGGACGTTTAACTCCTGAACGCCTTAAAACTTCATGGACTTCAGAATCATGAAACCAAGACTTACTTGATTTTTTATAGGCTAACTCGACCCAACCTAGATCAAATTTTAGACCAGATGTAGTCATGTACTGTTTGATACGTTTGGGAGCCACTGTTCTGAGAAATTCACTATTCTCAGTCCAATCTGCCTCTAAATTATCACTAGGTATGGTTCCTTCCCCAACCTTCTGTGTTCCCTCATAAGCAGGGAATAAACCACTTTCATTATTGACACTTTGAATATATATAAATTTTCGCTCAGCAGTTGAATAACGCTCCTGCGCTTGAGGCTCTAAAAATTTATCATACAGTTCTACTTTAATTTCATCATCAATATATTCCGTCACAAACCACACCAAAATCATGTAGATGTTTTCCAATGCTTTCAAGGAATTTTCACGTGTTACATCCTCAGAATTTAAGGTATGAGCTGCACTATTCCCATGACCTTTAATAGCAAAAAAAGCATCTACAACACTTGAGTTACCAATAGCCCCCTTAATTATTTGTAGGCTTTGATGAAAGGTTGAACGATCAGGTACTTCAATGAAGGCCCGGTCTGCAAATAAAAGAGCTGTATTCTCAGCAATCTTCCTGACCTTGGTAAGCACTCCTTCATAATCACCCTGCGTATAATTAAACTCTGCCATGTTGACTGTCGCAAATAATTCGGCGGTATCTAGATCTACTTTCAAAAAATCAAAATTTGAAGTCGTCAGCATCTTTACTCTCCTAACATATACACTTTTTGAATCAAAACTTGCTTCTGTTCTTTTTCAACCAGAATTTCATCAACCCACAAATCAAGACTTAGTTGCCCTTCAACAACACGCTCTTGTCCTTCAAGATCTTCACCAAACAATTCCGCAAAAGGAAAAGCTATCTCCTCAACTACACTTGGATGCCCTTTAACCCGTCTCCACTCACTCAGCATGATTAACTCATTTGTCTCTGGATGGCGTTTGGTTAAGGTATTCCCTCGAACAATATTTTTTAAAATGAGAAAATGAGCTGACTTATAAAGATCGCTCTGACTATTCAAGCGTTGACCAAAAGTTTCCTCATACCAATTTAAATAATATAAGAACATTCTGGATCTTGCCACTGTAAGATTATCCTCTAAAAATTCAATGCCATAAATCGAAGATAAAGCAAAGAGTGACTTGGTCTTCCAATTACGCTGATGATATTGCTCCTTGACTGCTGTAAGTTTTCGAGCCAGAATAGCTTCTAGAAAATTTCCATCTCCTGCTGCTGGTTCTAAAAATGTAGCATAGATATTTTCACAAGCCTCCTTAACTCCTGGAGTATCCAACATTTTTTGAACCATCCAGGACGGTGTGAAAACTTCCCCATGTTTTTGAACTCTCTGTTTGGACTTGATGATTTGTTCAGTCACTTTTCATTACCTTCCACACACTCCAATTTCTTCTATTATAGCAATTTTAGAGCTTTTTTGAAAACACTGAGCGATTCTTGATAATCGAGTAGAGGCTAATTTCTAGTCCCTCTCACACCACCGTGCGTGCCGTTCGGCACACGGCGGTTCAATTAACTTTTAACGCATGTCGTTTAAGATAGAAATCTAGACAAGAAACCAGTCCTCTTTTAGTGAGGGCTGGTTTTGATATAGCTCGCTTTAAGACTGACTTCTGTACCACTAGTTGATAGTGGTTACCCCAGCCAGATACTTTATCGGCTATCCATTTCGGAACACCTAGTTTCAGAAGTCCCCATAGTCGTCTCGATTTTTTCTTCCATTGCTTCCAGATAATTACTCGGATACGAGTTCGTAAACGCTCATCTATTTGCGTCAGTATCGTTTTCATATTACCAAGTGAGAAGTAATTTACCCAACCGCGGATAACCCAATTTAATCGTTCAATCCGTGTCGTTAGGTCAATGCTCCACTTCCTCGTCGTTAGTCGCTTCAGCTTGCGCTTAAAACTCTGTACACTATCTTTATGGGGACGGCATTTCCAGCCTTTCGGAGATTTCCAAAAGCCAAAGCCTAAATACTTGAGTTTTGTAGGTCTCACAATCTTTGTCTTGGTCATATTGACCTTCAATCCTAATCGCTTCTCGATAAATCGGCTAATGGAGTGCATAACTCTTTTGGCGGATGCTTCACTACCAACTGTGATGACGCAGTCATCTGCGTAGCGAACAAAACGAAGACCTCGTTTTTCCAACTCCTTATCTAGTTCATTGAGCATGATATTAGACAAGAGAGGTGACAAATTCCCGCCTTGTGGGATACCGACCAACGTTTTATAACGTTGACCCTTAATCACGACACCTGAATGGAGATATTTCCGAATCAGTGATTCCGTATCCCCATCTTGGATAATGTTGTGTACTAAGGACATCAGCCTATCTTGTGGAACTGTATCGAAGAACTTTTCCAAGTCAATATCCACTATCCATTCGTAGCCATCGTTAAGATACTCAAGAAGTTGAATAATAGC
>NZ_JACBXX010000218.1 GCF_013415245.1 Streptococcus danieliae
AGTGTCTACTGGAGTTTCAAAGGTAATCTTCGCATCTTTTGGTAGTTCATCAACGTTTGAGATGGACTTAGCTGGATCAACTTGATCACCAACTTTAACCGTTTGCACGACTGGAGCTGGTTCGTTAGTAGCTGCTTGAGTTGGATCCTCTTCAACCTTAACAGTTACAGGAACCTTATCCTCAGAACCATCTGGGTAAGTCACAACTACCATCGCTTGTTGATCGCCTGGTTGGCTAGTGTCCACTGGGGTTTCAAATTCTACCTTAGTATCTACTGGAAGCTCAGCTAGGTTACTGATTGATTTCTCTGCGGATGGTGTTTCACCAACTTTAACAACTTGTTCAGCTGGAGTTGGTTCGTTAGTAGCCGCTTGAGTTGGATTCTCTTCAACCTTAACAGTTACTGGAACTTTGTCCTCAGAACCATCTGGGTAGGTTACAACTACCATGGCTGGCTTGTCACCTGGCTGACTGGTGTCCACTGGGGTTTCAAATTCTACCTTGGTATCTGCTGGAAGCTCAGCTAGGTTACTGATAGATTTCTCAGCTGATGGAGTCTCGCCAACTTTAACAGTCTGTTCTGCTGGAGTTGGTTCGTTAGTAGCTGCTTGAGTTGGATTTGCTTCAACCTGAACAGTTACTGGAACTGTATCTTGAGAACCATCTGGGTAGGTCACAACAACCATCGCTGGCTTGTCACCTGGCTGGCTTGTGTCCACTGGGGTTTCAAATTCTACCTTAGTATCTGCTGGAAGCTCAGCTAGGTTACTGATAGATTTCTCAGCTGATGGAGTTTCACCAACTTTAACTGTTTGCACGACTGGAGCTGGTTCGTTAGTATCCACTTGTTTTGGATTTTCTTCAACCTTAACGGTTACAGGAACCTTATCTTGAGAACCATCTGGATAAGTCACAACTACAGTCGCTGGTTGGTCACCTGGCTGGCTTGTGTCCACTGGGGTTTCAAATTCTACCTTAGTATCTGCTGGAAGCTCAGCTAGGTTGCTGATTGATTCCTCTGCGGATGGTGTTTCACCAACTTTAACAACTTGTTCAGCTGGAGCTGGTTCGTTAGTAGCTGCCTGAGTTGGATTTTCTTCAACCTTAACAGTTACAGGAACTTTGTCCTCAGAACCATCTGGGTAGGTTACAACTACCATGACTTGTTGATCGCCTGGTTGGCTAG
>NZ_JACBXX010000219.1 GCF_013415245.1 Streptococcus danieliae
GTAGAATCTTAAGATTGTTCTAAAGGTGGGAATCAAACCCACCTTTTTTTCAAACGATTCCTCCACTTCCTCGCTCCCCAATTTTTTTCTTTAAAAAAAGATGAATAGAAAGAAATCATGATATAATAAAGAAAAACAATTGAATCTTAGGAAGGTTTGCTTATGACAATTCCTCATTTTGGTAAAAAGGATCCTCAGACGGACTATCAAGTCCGTTATGGGGTCTATGCGGTAGTTCCAGATCCGAGTCGTGAACAGGTTATCTTGGTCCAAGCTCCGAATGGGGCTTGGTTCCTACCTGGTGGAGAAATTGAGGCAGGTGAGAATCACCTAGAGGCGCTTGAACGTGAACTTCTAGAAGAGCTTGGTTTTACAGCTCAAGTGGGGCAATATTATGGCCAAGCGGATGAATACTTCTACTCCAGCCATCGGGATACTCACTACCACAATCCTGCTTACATTTATGAAGTAAAATCTTACACTGAAGTTGGTCAACCACTAGAAGACTTCAACAATCTAGCCTGGTTCCCAATCGACCAAGCTTTTCTTCATTTGAAACGTGGTAGCCATCGTTGGGGTCTCCAACAATGGCAACAATCCCTTGGTTCGTAAGTCTTATAGATTTGAGAGGTGTCATTATGAAACTTATCAATACAAACTCCAGTCACCAACGTTTGATTAAAAATCAACTTGAAAACACGGATGCCACCTTGGTGGAGACCTTCTCTGCCGGCAATACTGATGTCATTTTCACAAAGGCCCCTAACCATTATGAAATCGTCATCAGTAATAAACACCGGGCTATCCGTGAAGTTGAAATTGAAAGTATCCGCGATTTCTTTCTCAAACGCCGAATCCACCCGGACTCTATCCGTAAGGAAGAAATCAAAACCCTCTACACCGATAAACTGATTGAAATCTCAATCCCGATCAAATAAAGCCGAAAAAAATCTCTAGCCCTGCGCTAGAGATTTTTCAGACCGTAGACAAACATCATTTTCGGTGTTTGTCTATTTTTATTTACCCAATTTTTTGGAACATTAGTAAGCGCGCTATAACCAAGTATATGAAAAAGGTTCCAGAGTTGATTGACTCGGGAACCTTTTTTATTGACAATTCTTCTGTATGATTTCAGACCATGGCAAATAGTCCTCTAGAACATCTATTTTT
>NZ_JACBXX010000080.1 GCF_013415245.1 Streptococcus danieliae
ATACTAAATAAAAATCGAATTTTGAATTATAATAGATTGTATGAAATTGAAATTAGATAAACAACAAGAAACTGAATTGAGATTAGCTCTTAGAAATAAAGACTACGCTACTTATCATAGACGCATCCAGTCTATTCTTTTTCGTCATGAAGGAATGACTTTAATGGCTATTAGCCAACTAGTTGGGTACTCTCACCAAACTATTGCTAATCAGGTTAAAAAATACCTGGAAAAAGGGCTAGAAGGTATTGTTCAAGATCGTCGTGGTGGTCGTCAACGCTTTTACCTCTCTGTTGAAGAAGAAAAAGAATTTCTAAATGAACAATTATCCGCATCTCTAGAAGGTGAATTCTTAACAGTGGATAAGATGTTCACAGCTTATCAAGAAAAAGTTGGTCGAAAAACAACTCGTGAGGGATTCTATGCCCTTCTGAAAAGACATGGTTGGCGTAAAGTCAGTCCTCGTCCAGAACATCCTAAAAAAGCAGACGCTGAAACGATTTTAGCGTCAAAAAATAAAATCTTTATTTCAGGAAAAAGCGAGTAAGCGCTTTATTTCCAGGAAGCCTTATGAAAAAGTTCGTCTAATGTATCAAGATGAAGCCGGTTTTGGTCGTATTAGTAAACTAGGAGCTTGCTGGGCTCCGAAAGGAAAACGCCCTGTAGTTGGCAGTCACCATATCCGTGAATATCGTTATTGTTATGGTGCAGTTGATGCTCATACAGGGGAATCTTTCTTTATCATTGCAGGTGGCTGTAACACTAATTGGATGAATAAATTTTTAGAGGAATTATCCCAAGCCTATCCTAATGATTACATTATTCTAGTTATGGATAATGCTGTATGGCATAAATCACAGACCTTAGAAGTTCCATCTAATATAGAGTTTACTTTTATTCCACCGTATACTCCTGAAATGAATCCAATTGAGCAAGTTTGGTCTGAAATAAGAAAATGTGGATTCAAAAATCAAACATTTCCAACATTAGAGGCTGTCATTGACAGACTTCAAGCTGTTATTCAAAGCTTATCTCACCAAACCTTAAAATCCATTGTGAATAGAGAATGGACAAGGTCCTTTCTAGATACGTAGTGGTTTTATATTGTTGTATTTCAAAACTAAGCATCCATTATTTTTCAACTTTTGATTTTAAATGAGTAT
>NZ_JACBXX010000208.1 GCF_013415245.1 Streptococcus danieliae
TGCTTGAATACGGTTGTGATAAGCAGAAAGTTGTTTATTTTTGAGAGCTGATTTTAATTCATTAATTTGATCTTGTGTGAATTCCATAATATCTATTATAATTCAGATTTTGATTTTTGTTAAGTATTACCTCTCCTGGAACCTCTGGTGTTACTGGTGTAGATGGATCAACAACTTCCGTAGAAGGAATTGGTATAACCTCTTCTGTCACTTCTGCCAATGTAACAGAAGTAGGTAATGTTAGAATTGTGGCAGTTGCGATAGCTAAAGCTGTTTTATTCATTTTCTTTTTTCCTTTCTGGTAAAGCCTTGGCCAGTCAATATCAGCTGGCCAGACTGACTTCTTTTTGCGACAAGGACATCATGACGAGTGATCGTCTGAATCCGAGGATAGAGCTCCTTATAGCCTACCCTCAACTTCAAATCACGGATTTCACCCTGAACATAACCCCTAATATTTTCAATGGCAACATCTTTTTTCAAAGAAACCTGACTAGAGTTCTCCAAGGTAGCGACTGCTCCCCCTTCAAGTCCGAGTTGCCTCAGATCCCTTATTCTTACAATTTTTTTATTTTTAGCATTCATGAACATCTCCTTCAAAAAATGCAAAGCGAACCTCACGCTGTGCTGGAAGAGCAAGCTCTTCACGGTATTTTCTACGCACGGTTTATAGTCTAGTAACCGCAAACTCCTTCACCCTACAAAGCAGTAATGGCCTGTGGCTTAACGTTACTGTACCCAGCTCTAGATATATTTTCTAGTTCTCACCGCCCCCATTTTTCTTTTATGCTTAGGTACGCTGGATTAGGACAGTGGTTGGCTATTCAATTGTCAAGGATCTCAGCAGTTTAATGACTTACCCAGGTCAATTTAAGTCCCATAATGAGCTTCTGCCATACGGTGAGCTTGTAGTTTCTGTTCCAAACGATGCTCCTCAATCAGATTTTCGATTGATTTCACTAGATAAGCATAGGGAGAATCTGTGGCAGGAATCATTTTAATAAGGCCAATCATTTCGTCACTGGAAATGTAATACTAAATAAAAATCGAATTTTGAATTATAATAGATTGTATGAAATTGAAATTAGATAAACAACAAGAAACTGAATTGAGATTAGCTCTTAGAAATAAAGACTACGCTACTTATCATAGACGCATC
>NZ_JACBXX010000031.1 GCF_013415245.1 Streptococcus danieliae
AAAATAGAGGTTCTAGAGGACTATTTGCCATGGTCTGAAATCATACAGAAGAATTGTCAATAAAAAAGGTTCCCGAGTCAATCAACTCTGGAACCTTTTTCATATACTTGGTTATAGCGCGCTTACACTGTACCCTGGCTTCTTTCGAATTTCTATGAGATGCTTCCCCTGTGGTGGGGGACGGCAGCGACCTCTAACGAGTTCCATGCCTTAGTCGGGAACCGAAGTTTCCCGACTCCCCCCGATTCCAAGCTGGCAAGCTTGGAATCTTTTCAGTACGACGGGCATGTCGTATATCTGAGGTGCAAGTCCTCTGTGGGCACCTGCTACCGGTGAACCCAATAGCGACTCCCAAGCCTGACTATCGTGAGGTAGCGGGGAGAGGAAGGGATAGCGAAATCGTGGCTCTACGAACAGAAATGTGATATGAAGGCGTATGTAGTGGATGAGGAGGCTGAAAACTCTAAAGTCCCAAAAGGTAGTCGTAACCTATATGCGTAGATCACGAGAGTAAACGAGGAAAGATATACGACTTATCCCGTGAGGTCTCATGAGCGTCGTAGACGTAGTAACAACGAATCATGAGAAGTCAGCCGAACCCATAGTAGTGATGAAGTTTCTGTAATGGAAATGGAGCGAAGGGGCGAACAATTAACCGAAGTAATCCTACTTCACTTGTGTCTGTAAAAGAACGGTCTGATAGAACTGGAGACGGTCACGTATTGACTAGGAGAAGGTTCACGAATCTAAGATGTCCCTCAGACACCGAAACAAGAAAGGAATACGCACATGTCAGAATTGCTAGATAAGATATTATCTCGGAACAATATGCTTGAAGCCTATCATCAGGTAAAAAGAAACAAGGGTTCTGCTGGTATCGACGGAGTTACCATTGAGGAAATGGATAATTTCCTACGGCAACATTGGCGAGAAACCAAGGAACTTATAAAGCAGAGGAAGTACAAACCTCAACCAGTTTTACGAGTTGAAATTCCTAAGCCAAATGGTGGCGTCCGAAATCTTGGAATCCCTACAGTCATGGACAGAATGGTACAACAAGCGATTGTTCAAACCATCAGTCCAATCTGTGAAAGACACTTCTCAGAGTATAGTTATGGCTTTCGTCCCAATCGCTCTTGTGAGACAGCTATTAGACA
>NZ_JACBXX010000220.1 GCF_013415245.1 Streptococcus danieliae
GCTATTATTCAACTTCTTGAGTATCTTAACGATGGCTACGAATGGATAGTGGATATTGACTTGGAAAAGTTCTTCGATACAGTTCCACAAGATAGGCTGATGTCCTTAGTACACAACATTATCCAAGATGGGGATACGGAATCACTGATTCGGAAATATCTCCATTCAGGTGTCGTGATTAAGGGTCAACGTTATAAAACATTGGTCGGTACCCCACAAGGCGGGAATTTGTCACCTCTCTTGTCTAATATCATGCTCAATGAACTAGATAAGGAGTTGGAAAAACGAGGTCTTCGTTTTGTTCGCTACGCAGATGACTGCGTCATCACAGTTGGTAGTGAAGCATCCGCCAAAAGAGTTATGCACTCCATTAGCCGATTTATCGAGAAGCGATTAGGATTGAAGGTCAATATGACCAAGACAAAGATTGTGAGACCTACAAAACTCAAGTATTTAGGCTTTGGCTTTTGGAAATCTCCGAAAGGCTGGAAATGCCGTCCCCATAAAGATAGTGTACAGAGTTTTAAGCGCAAGCTGAAGCGACTAACGACGAGGAAGTGGAGCATTGACCTAACGACACGGATTGAACGATTAAATTGGGTTATCCGCGGTTGGGTAAATTACTTCTCACTTGGTAATATGAAGACGATACTGACGCAAATAGATGAGCGTTTACGAACTCGTATCCGAGTCATTATCTGGAAGCAATGGAAGAAAAAATCGAGACGACTATGGGGACTTCTGAAACTAGGTGTTCCGAAATGGATAGCCGATAAAGTATCTGGCTGGGGTAACCACTATCAACTAGTGGTACAGAAGTCAGTCTTAAAGCGAGCTATATCAAAACCAGCCCTCACTAAAAGAGGACTGGTTTCTTGTCTAGATTTCTATCTTAAACGACATGCGTTAAAAGTTAATTGAACCGCCGTGTGCCGAACGGCACGCACGGTGGTGTGAGAGGGACTAGAAATTAGCCTCTACTCGATCCACTAGGTTGCGCATTTCTTCTAATTCTTCAGAAGCCTATGATACACGCCCTCCCCTCCTTAGAGGGGAGGATTTTTAGATAGAGTGGACAGCAGGAGATTGCATCCAGTAAACTCTGGCAAATTA
>NZ_JACBXX010000034.1 GCF_013415245.1 Streptococcus danieliae
ATACTCATTCAAATTCAAAATCTGAAAAAATCCATTCTCTATGGACAATAGATTTAAGGTCAGACCAATGCAAACTTTGAATCACTTCTTGTAGTTTATCAATCACGTCCTCAAGTGTTTTAAAGGCTTTATTTTTAAACCCTCTTTTACGAATCTCAGCCCACACCTGTTCGATTGGATTCATCTCAGGAGTGTAGGGCGGAATGAATTCAAAACCAATGTTACTTGGTTTCTCTAGGGTACGTGATTTATGCCAAACCGCATTATCCATTACCAATAAAATGTAATCATTCGGATAGGCTTCCGATAACTGTTTTAGAAATTCATTCATCCAATCCGTATTGCATCCACCACCAATCATGAAGAAAGACTCTCCAGTGTGAGAATCAACAGCACCATAACAGTACCGAAATTCTCGAATATGATGACTGTGGACCTGTGGCCGAAGTCCTTTGGGAGCCCACGCTTTGCCCATTTTACTGATACGACCGAATCCTGCCTCATCTTGATACATCAAACGAATTTTATTATAACGTCTACTGTGTTTAAAGCGCTTTCTTGTCTTCTTGAAAGTAGATTTTATTTTTAGACGCTGAAATGGTTTTAGCGTCTGCTTTCTTCGGATGTTCTGGTCTAGGTGTTACCTTACGCCAACCATGGCGTTTCAAAAGTGCGTAAAAACCCTCTCGAGTTGTTTCCTTCCCGACTTTGATTTGATAGGCTTTGTGAATCTGACTAATTGTCACAAATTCACCAGAGGCACTAGCCTCGAGTTGCTCCTTTAAGAACTCTTTTTCTTCTTCATAGGTAAGGTAAGCGGCACGACGACCTCCGCGTTTATCTTGAATCAGTGCAGAAATCCCTTCTTGTTCATATTTCTTGACTAAGCGCCAGATAGTATCATGAGATAACCCAACTAATTCAATGATAGACTTATAGGGCATTTTTTGGGAACGGAAATAGACTGCTTGAATACGGTTGTGATAAGCAGAAAGTTGTTTATTTTTGAGAGCTGATTTTAATTCATTAATTTGATCTTGTGTGAATTCCATAATATCTATTATAATTCAGATTTTGATTTTTGTTAAGTAT
>NZ_JACBXX010000221.1 GCF_013415245.1 Streptococcus danieliae
GTAGTAGTGACTTACCCAGATGGTTCTCAAGACAAGGTTCCTGTGACAGTTAAGGTTGCAGAAAATCCAAGTCAAGCGGACAGTAACACACCAGCTCCAATGGATCAGACTGTTAAAGTTGGCGAAACACCATCAGCTGAGAAGTCAATCGGTAACATGACTGAGCTTCCAGTAGGTACTAAGGTAGCATTCGAAACACCAGTAGATACCAGCAAGTCAGGTGAGCAACCAGCTACGGTAGTGGTGACTTACCCAGATGGTTCTCAAGACAAGGTTCCTGTGACAGTTAAGGTTGCAGAAAATCCAAGTCAAGCGGACAGTAACACACCAGCTCCAATGGATCAGACTGTTAAAGTTGGCGAAACACCATCAGCCGAGAAATCAATCGGTAACATGACTGAGCTTCCAGCAGGTACTAAGGTAGCATTCGAAACACCAGTAGATACCAGCAAGTCAGGTGAGCAACAAGTAACTGTTGTGGTAACTTACCCAGATGGTTCTCAAGACAAGGTTTCTGTAACTATTAAAGTTGTTCTTCCTGAGATAGAGGCTTCTGGTCAAGATGAGGCTGCTAAGGACAACAATGATAATGTGACTCAATCCATGATTGTTGGTCAGAAATCAGTTTCATCAGAATCTAAGACACAAGTGTCTGCAGCTGTAGCTGCAACTGGTCAGGAAAGCTTGCCAAATACAGGTGAGCAATCAACTGACGGTGCAATGGCTCTTGGTGTCGGACTGCTTCTATCTGCGATTGGTTTGAAAGCAAGACGTCGTCGTGAAGAAGATTAATCACATGTGTGATTGTTTCTAGTTAGAAGCACTAAGGCTCCCTTCGGGGAGCCTTTTTTGATAGTGCTGGTGGGATTTGCTAGAATCGGGACAAACGAGGAGGATACGGAATGTCAAAACAAAATTTGAATTGGGCAACGCTGGGAACATGTGTGATTGCTAATACTCATTTAAAATCAAAAGTTGAAAAATAATGGATGCTTAGTTTTGAAATACAACAATATAAAACCACTACGTATCTAGAAAGGACCTTGTCCATTCTCTATTCACAATGGATTTTAAGGTTTGG
>NZ_JACBXX010000222.1 GCF_013415245.1 Streptococcus danieliae
ACGAGGAATCGATTCGCCATTAATCTAGGGATTATGGAGAAGAAGATGACAAAGTCATCGTGGAAAAAGCTTAAAATAGAGTTAAGTGACGATAGCCTAGGAGATACACCTGTTCCCATGCCGAACACAGAAGTTAAGACCTAGAACGCCGGAAGTAGTTGGGGGTTGCCCCCTGTGAGATATGGTAGTCGCTTAGCTAAAGGGGAGTTTAGCTCAGCTGGGAGAGCATCTGCCTTACAAGCAGAGGGTCAGCGGTTCGATCCCGTTAACTCCCATTGTACGAAAGTACAGGTCCCGTAGTGTAGCGGTTATCACGTCGCCCTGTCACGGCGAAGATCGCGGGTTCGATTCCCGTCGGGACCGTTCAAACAGTATGGTATACAGTTTGAAGTTTGAAAAGAGACAAGACTCGTTAGCTCAGTTGGTAGAGCAATTGACTTTTAATCAATGGGTCGCTGGTTCGAGCCCAGCACGGGTCATATGCGGGTTTGGCGGAATTGGCAGACGCACCAGATTTAGGATCTGGCGCTTTCGGGCGTGGGGGTTCAAGTCCCTTAACCCGCATATATAGTAATAAGCCGGCTTAGCTCAGTTGGTAGAGCATCTGATTTGTAATCAGAGGGTCGCGTGTTCAAGTCATGTAGCCGGCATTAGAGGATTGCGAACGTAGTTCAGTGGTAGAACACCACCTTGCCAAGGTGGGGGTCGCGGGTTCGAATCCCGTCGTTCGCTTTGGCGCCGGGGTGGCGGAACTGGCAGACGCACAGGACTTAAAATCCTGCGATCATTTCGATCGTACCGGTTCGATTCCGGTCCTCGGCAAATGGGCACCCTTAGCTCAACTGGATAGAGTACCTGACTACGAATCAGGCGGTTAGAGGTTCGACTCCTCTAGGGTGCATTAACTTTATATTATACAGGAAGTAGCTTAGCAAGTACTCTAAAGCTGAGGTACAACCTGGTTTATATCTACGGGAAGTAGCTCAGCTTGGTAGAGTACTTGGTTTGGGACCAAGGTGTCGCAGGTTCGAATCCTGTCTTCCCGACTAGCAAGAGGCATTTTTGTCAAATTT
>NZ_JACBXX010000197.1 GCF_013415245.1 Streptococcus danieliae
GAAGAGCTAAAAAACTACGCTAAGGCTCCATATACAACACCCAAATAAGAAAAAAGACTAGCCAAATCCCTTGGGGCACAAGGGGTTAGCTGGTCTTTGTCTATTTTTAGGTGATAAAGTCGGGATTACATCGCAAACAGTGGAATTCGTAATATTTAGCCATTCTCTACCTCCTCTACCATTCTTCTCCCCCCTTTTTCTTCGTCCCATTCCGAGCAATATGGACAATAACCATGTACACAAACGGGTTCACGTTCTTCATCCGACACAATCCCGTAGTTTAGATGGCAATTTTTGCAAATAAAAGTGTCCTTAATCATCCCCCAACTCCTTTCAACACTTCCACGCGCTCTGTTACCTCTCCAGGCATTTCATCGCCAACCTGCACATTCTCGTAAGTCTCTTTGCTTACTAGGAAATTCCCATAGCCAGCGACGACAAGTGTATACTTGCCGTCTTTTTCGTGCTTCTGGACCACCTTTCCTACCGTAGTTTTCGGATTGTGGATATAGCGCTGGGCCAGCTCTGTTCGTTGCAGTCTCTGCTCCAGTTCATTCAACTGGATGCCTTGATAAAGCTGAATAAAGAAGATGAACACCAGCATGATCCAAACGCCAAACATGGCTGTCTCAAAAATTCCCTCTTCTCTGTTAGTCATGCTCGCTCCTTTCCAGCATATGGTACGGAACTGTATCTCCATTTTCCCATGCGTGATAGTCGTAAGGATTCACATCAACCCAATTCCCATCGACCAGAAACTGATACATCCCAAGCCTTGCATCGCAACGTTTATCCTCAAGTTTCATGATCCAGCTCCTCATATTCTAGGACGCCGAGAAAACTAATATTCACAGCCTCATCCTCATAAATGTGTAACGTGTATTTCAATACCTCAATGTTATTATCATTTATAAGCTAAATTTCAAGTTGAAATTAGCCACCACTAAGAAATTCCTTTGGTGACTTGTAGTCCAAACATTTTTTAGGATAATTGTTTATCCAATTTTCAATAAAAGCGACTTCTTTGGGAGTTGTTTCTTTGGTCCCTTTTGGTAACCACCTGCG
>NZ_JACBXX010000072.1 GCF_013415245.1 Streptococcus danieliae
CTCACTTGTTGTAAGACTTGCCCTCGCTTGATTTCGTTATCGATTGTTTGAGGAGCTCTTCCAAGTAGGCGAGCAATTTCTCGATTGGATTTTCCTTCTTTGTTCCATCGTTCAATGTAGCGACGATCATTAATTGTCAAATGTTTTCCTTTTGTTGTATAATTGTTTTGCATCTCTGTGCCCTTCCTTTTGTTTGTGGTGAACAACAAGTATAGCACGGAGGTGTTTTCTTATACCTTACAAAAGGATTTCATTTGACAACAGGGACTTTTGAAGCTGTTTTGAGGGCTAAACCAAGGCTATCATTAGCCTTGGCCAATTAGCCTAACAGCTCCAAACCTATTATCAAATGAAATCAGACAACTCATCAGAATGAGTTGTAGTACTTATCTAGCAGATAGGATGGGTGGCTAACTTCATTTTAAAATTTTTGAAATCACCTTTTACTATAAAAGACTAGAGTGTATTGTACTAAACGCTATCCTAGACTATCAACCGCCTACTTGTCCTCATTGCCAAGGGAAAATGATTAAATATGACTTTCAAATTTGTATTTCTAAGCTCAGGCTGAAACAGTCTATTCTTAGATTGTTTCACTCCCAAAAGCGAAAATAGTATTAGATCGTTTCCATATTGTACAACATCTTAGCCGGGCTATGAATCGTGTTTGGATACAGGTCATGAATCAATTTGACAAACAGTCTTCTATACTTTCCGTAAGAACAAAGATAAAGTTTGTAATGCCCTAGAATTGCCTTATTCCAATGCAAGACTAGAGGCAACTAATAATCTCATCAAGGTTATCAAGCGGAATGCCTTTGGTTTCAGGAACTTTGACAATTTTAAGAAACCCATTTTCCTAGCCTTGAATACGAAACGAGAAAAGGAACAGTTAATCCTCTCTCGACTCGCTCTCTGACAGAAACCACCTAGGTCTGAAAAAACGCTTTAAGGCTTTCCAAAATTAAAAGGGATGCGGAACCCCGTGGTGAAAAGGGAGTGGGACAGAACTAAATTTGAAAAAATTTAGTTCGTAGTCCCACCCCCGCAAGGCTGATTAGGCTCTCTTCCGAGCTTGAAAAGCGAACGAAGAGGCCAATCAGCTACTGCGTCAAAGGCATTTTGTTATCCAAAGTCAAAGAGGCTAGACTTTTGTCCCAGCCTCGGGGGGATTCGGAAAACTTCGGTTTCCGAATAAGGCATGGAACTCGTTAGAGGTCGCTGCCGTCCCCCACCACAGGGAAAGCATCCCATATAAATTGGAAGGAAGCCATTTTCAGGCTCTATTGTAAAAGCTATTCGTCGATTGAAAATTTCCACCCACTACGGTTGACAAAGAGACTAAAAACCACACTGCAAATTCCAATCTTAAAATGGATTAAGATGGAGTTATTACAGTGTGGTTTTTGATTTTGACTACCTCGATTAGCTAGGTTCTTGGCTAACTTGGTCAGATTCATACTCAGGAAGAAGAATCCAAGCTCTGTTTGTACAGTTGTTTTCCACTGACATGAACTCGATGCACGTCAAAAACAAGTTCGACATCAGTTTTCCGTTGTCTTCTACGAGTATTCAGATTTTGATTTTAATGAGGTATTAACCGGCTCTAGTTTTTAAGAAACGCCGGTAGACCAGGAAGGCTAGGAGGGAGATAGAACTAATCCAGAAACTAGTATAGAAGCCTTGTGGGACAAAAACTAATTGAATAGTGTCAGATCCTTTTGCAAGGTCAAGGGCCATAAAGCCTGTTTGCGCTTGTCGAATAGGAATCTCTTGTCCATTTTGGTAGGCTTTCCAGCCCTTGTCGTAAGGGAGGGTTACAAAGAGACTGCGAGGTTTATCTGTTTGGTAATGGATGTTTAGTTTATTGCCCTCTATACGCACCTCTGGTTGATTCTCTTTGAGTTTGTTAAAGAGGTTTTCCAGGCTTTCTTGTGGGATGTTGTAGACATGGGGTTGACCATAGCTGGCTTTGCTAGCTCCTGGGAAGAGGAGTTTAATGGTCACTTCCTTGGCTTCAGGGAAGTAGCCTAGATCAAAGAAGGAGAAGGTGTTATCCAAGGTGTAGGTGTAGATGTTCCCATCGATGTGTAGCTGGACGCTAGAGTCTTCATCATCAGGGAATTGGATATTTGGGAGGCTGAGGTAGAGTTGCTGATTGGCTGGTGCTTGAAGTACAAAACTTGTCTGTGGAGGGACATCTCCTTCCTTCTTGAGGCTTCGTTCCAGGTTGTTTTCATAAATAGGAACTTCTTCAAAGAGGGGGGAATCCAGGCCAGTCAGATGGTGGAGCAGATTTCGTTGGTTATCCAGTGTTAAACTGGATAATTTGATATCTTTATAAACCTCCTGGGTTAGAAAGGCGAGGGGAAGAGCCCAGTTATTTTCCTCGAGTCGATAATCGTTTTCTCTTGCAACGGTAGTAAATCCCAACCGCGGTGGCAGATTTTTACCAATGAGGTAGCGGATACCGAAGAGGCTGTCCATGAGGATGGTATTGTTTTGATAGCGAAGATTGAGGTTGCTACCGGAAGATTTGTAACCGAGGACGTCCAAGGTCCCGCTAGTCAGGCGATTGCGAACAGAGGAGAACTGGGAGATGCCATTGAGACCATATTTCATTGTGTCATTCCCGGTCTGAACTTGTCCCAGCTCTGCCCGATAGTCTCCTTTTTCCATCTTGTCTTTGAGGGCGAGGATTTCTGTTTGGCCTCTTTGGTAGGAATCAAGAGAGGCGAAGCCCCATTCCCCGGCAATTCCTTGAATTTGATAAAAGGAATTGCAACCAATCTCCACGATTAGGAAAAAACTAACCGCCACAGTGTAGAAGATAGGAGACAATTTGGCCTTCTTGTAAGCCCAGAAGAGCAGCAAATAAGCACCTAAAAATTCAAACGTTAATAAAAACTGGGTAGAATCGAGATAGGTATAGTGCTTGCTGGAGAAATACCAGGTAAGTCCCCAGCCACAGGCTAGGAAGAGGTTGGCGAGGAGCACTTGCTTGAATTGCAGTTCCTCGAGGCGCTCTAAGACAGTTGCGGCCATAAAGACGAGAAGCACGGAAAAGAGCCAGGAGTAACGGTGGAGAAACATATTTGGCGCATGGAATCCTTGCCAGAAGAGGTCTAGGCCTTCAAGATAGAAACTGGCAATTAGGAAACTGATGAGGAGACCATAGGATAGTTTCACATGAAACCGAATAGATTTTAGGAGAAAGAAACAGAGACTGAGGATCAAGGGGATTAAACCGACATAAATCATCGGGATAGCCCCATATTTGGTAGTGTCAAAGGCTCCCACCAAGGTTTTGGCAAAGATATCGAGATACCAAGAATCCTCTGTCAAGAGCCGGTCAATCTGTGTCAAGGACTCGCCATGGCCCCGAAGGTCCAATAAAGTCGGGACTAGCATGATGGCGCTACTGGTTCCAGCTAGAATAGAGGTAACGATAAAGCGGCTTAAACTTGACAATCTTTTCTTGAAATCCCAGCTGAGTTGAACCAGGTACCAAAGCGGAAGGAAGATGACCATCATATAGCCAAAGTAGTAGTTTTGAATCAGAAGAATGGTTAAACTGACATAGTAAAGACCAACTTTACCCTCCTTGATTAACTTGTCTAGTCCGTAGAGAATGAGTGGGACCAAGATAAAAACATCCAACCAAGTCTTGATTTCCAGTTGACTAACTGTAAAGCTCATAAAGCTATAGCAAAGTGAGAGCACAAGTGCCAAGTAGGGCTTTAGTTGTTTGAAGCTTCCCTTGATAGAAATAAAACTAGACAAACCAATACAAGCAAATTTAAGGATTGTAAAGAGATAAAGGGCATTGGGCATGGTTCTTACATCAAAGAAGTAAACCAAGGGCGAGAAAAAACTACCAAGATAGTAGGAACTTAGCGCATAGAAATTCAAACCCAAGCCGGTGGTAAAGGAATAGAAAAGGCTATCTTTCCCCTGTAAAATATCTCGTAAAGCAGTGTCAAAAATGACATACTGGTGGAAACCGTCTCCGAGTAAGGCTGTTTTGGGACTTGACCAGTAAATTTCCTGACTGTAATAGAGGAGAATCATGCCCAGAGCTGGCAGGACAAATGAGAGGATGGCAAGAGATTGCCTTTTAAGCAAATCTTTCATAATAATTCCTATATAAAAAGGGAGGCTGGGACATAGGTCCTGGCCTCGAAGTGAATTTATAGATAGACTCTTTTAGTTACCCTTGATTACTCTACCTAGCTTGAATTCAAACTAGGCTGAGAAGTAGTGTAAGAGTAAACGAACAGATTATAAAAAGTATTAATTTTTCCAGAGTTCTTGAACCTTAGCTTGAACTTCTTCATTTTCAAGGAATTCATCGTAGGTTTCGTCAATCCGGTCAATCACACCATTTTTAGAAAGAACGATGATGTGGTTGGCTAGGGTTTGAATAAACTCATGGTCATGGCTGGCAAAGATGATACTTTCTTTAAAGTTTTTAAGTCCATCATTAAGGCTGGAGATAGATTCCAAGTCTAAGTGATTGGTTGGATCATCAAGAACCAAAACGTTGGATTTCAGCAGCATCATTTTTGATAACATGACGCGGACCTTTTCTCCCCCTGACAAGACGTTGACAGCCTTATTGACCTCATCTCCACTGAAGAGCATGCGTCCAAGGAAGCCACGAAGGAAGGTATTGTCATCTTCTTCTTTACTTGCAAATTGACGCAGCCAATCGAGGATGGATTCATTGCCAGCAAAGTCTTTGGAATTATCTTTTGGTAGATAGCTTTGACTGGTGGTTACCCCCCACTTGACAGTTCCTTCATAGTCGATATCTCCCATAATGGCACGAATGAGTGCAGTTGTTTGGATATCGTTTTGTCCGATGAGGGCTGTTTTATCACCTGGGCGGAGAATGAAGCTGATGTTGTCAAGGATTGTTTCACCGTCAATTTTGACACTGAGGTTTTCGACTGTCAAGAGGTCATTCCCGATTTCACGTTCCGCTTTGAAGTTGATAAATGGGTATTTACGGCTGGAAGGGACAATTTCTTCCAAGACAATCTTGTCAAGCATTTTTTTACGGGAGGTTGCCTGTTTGGACTTACTTGCATTGGCTGAGAAACGTGCCACAAACTCTTGGAGTTCTTTGATTTTCTCTTCTGCTTTGGCATTACGGTCAGCTTGCAATTTGGCAGCCAATTCACTTGATTCTTTCCAGAAGTCGTAGTTTCCAACGTAGAGTTGAATTTTTCCAAAATCAAGATCGGCCATGTGGGTGCAGACCTTATTGAGGAAGTGACGGTCGTGGGAGACGACGATGACGGTATTGTCAAAGTCAATCAGGAAGTTTTCTAACCAGGTGATCGACTGAATGTCCAAACCGTTGGTCGGCTCATCGAGGAGGAGAACGTCTGGTTTACCAAAGAGTGCTTTGGCTAAGAGAACTTTCACCTTCTCACCATTGGTCAGTTCACTCATGTTTTGGTAGTGCAGAGCTTCTGGGATGTTGAGGTTTTGAAGTAACTGGGCAGCTTCACTTTCTGCTTCCCAACCACCTAACTCTGCAAAAAGACCTTCGAGCTCGGCAGCCCGAACCCCGTCTTCATCAGAAAAATCAGCTTTCATATAAATAGCATCTTTTTCCTTCATAATGTTATAAAGATGCTCATTTCCCATGATTACGACATCAATCACGCGCTCGTCTTCATAGTCAAAATGATTTTGACGAAGGACAGATAGGCGTTCGTCTGGACCGAGGCTGACATGACCAGTACTTGGTTCGATATCTCCTGCTAGAATTTTTAGAAAAGTGGATTTTCCGGCCCCGTTGGCTCCGATGAGACCATAGGTATTTCCTTCTGTGAATTTGATGGTTACATCATCAAAAAGTTTGCGATCACTGAATCGCAATGATACGTCTGTTACTGTTAACAATGGACTTCTCCTATTTTTAATATTAGTCTCATTTTACTAGAAAGGAGGCTATTTATCAAATCTTGACTTACAATAAGGAAGACTATACAATAGTATCCATCAGAAAAGTAATTTTGTCTCCTCTTAAGAGAGCTTGTGGTTGCTGGGAACAAGTGGGGAACAGGGTGAAGATTGGGCTGATAGACCCTTCTAGTTGCTCTTTGATGACTGTGTAGCTTGTCGATGATTCGCTGCCTTTGATTAAAAGACGAGAAGGAACATATGAATAGAGTCAAAAGAGATGGATTTCCCATAACTGAGGTGGCACCGCGGTATATCGTCCTCACAGAGTTTTTTCTGTGTGGACTTTTCTTTTTATGATTCGAAATTAGAAAGGATTTCTATGACTAAACCGATTATTTTAACAGGAGATAGACCGACTGGAAAGCTCCATATTGGTCACTATGTTGGGAGCTTGAAAAATCGTGTGTTGCTCCAAGAGCAAGGCCAGCACCAGCTATATGTTTTCTTAGCGGATCAGCAAGCCTTGACAGATCATGCCAAGGATCCACAAACGATTGTGGAATCGATTGGGAATGTTGCCTTGGATTATCTGGCTGCTGGACTTGATCCAGCCAAAAGTACCATTTTTATCCAAAGTCAAATTCCTGAGTTGGCAGAACTGTCCATGTATTACATGAACCTGGTATCGCTGGCTCGTCTGGAACGCAATCCAACAGTCAAGACAGAGATTGCCCAAAAAGGTTTTGGGGAGAGTATCCCGACCGGATTCTTGGTCTATCCAATTGCTCAGGCTGCAGATATTACAGCCTTTAAGGCGAATTTTGTTCCAGTCGGAAATGACCAGAAACCGATGATTGAGCAAACCCGTGAAATTGTCCGGAGCTTTAACCATACTTACCAAACCGATGTATTGGTCGAGCCGGAA
The DNA here is from genome assembly GCF_013415245.1 of Streptococcus danieliae. Classification (GTDB taxonomy): domain Bacteria; phylum Bacillota; class Bacilli; order Lactobacillales; family Streptococcaceae; genus Streptococcus; species Streptococcus danieliae_A. The sequence continues at coordinate 6,845 of NZ_JACBXX010000072.1, forward strand.
GGGATTTATCCTGAGAATGAATCAGCAGGTCGCCTACCAGGTTTGGATGGCAATGCCAAGATGTCCAAGTCTCTAGGAAACGGTATCTACCTAGCTGATGACATGGATACCTTGCAGAAAAAGGTTATGAGCATGTATACCGATCCAAATCATATTCGTGTCGAGGATCCAGGTCAGATTGAGGGCAATATGGTGTTCTATTATCTGGATGTTTTTGGCCGTCCGGAGGATGCAGCTGACATTCAAGCCATGAAAGATCACTACCAACGGGGAGGTTTGGGGGATGTCAAGACCAAACGTTACTTACTAGAGATTTTGGAAAGAGAACTCGGACCTATCCGGGAGCGCCGTTTAGAATTTGCCCAAGATATGGGACAGGTTTATGAGATGCTCAAAAAAGGGAGTCAGGTTGCCCAAGCAGTGGCTGCGGAAACTCTGGATCAAGTTAAGGAAGCAATGGGGATTCGCTATTTTTAATCTTGAGCTATACTAGTTGACAATTCGTTTGAGAGTGATAAAATATTTTAAACCTATCAGGATTGGCCTGATAAAAGATAAACAAAGAGGAGAAATACCATGTCAAATTGGGATACTAAGTTTTTGAAAAAAGGATACACCTTTGATGACGTTTTGCTAATTCCAGCAGAAAGTCATGTGTTGCCAAATGATATTAATTTGAAGACACAATTGGCGCCAAATTTAACCTTGAATATCCCTATTATCTCAGCTGCAATGGATACAGTTACGGATAGCCGCATGGCCATTGCAATGGCTCGGGCTGGTGGACTTGGAGTGGTTCACAAGAATATGTCTATTGAAGAGCAGGCAGAAGAGGTTCGTAAAGTGAAACGTTCTGAAAATGGCGTTATCATGGATCCTTTCTTCTTAACACCGGATAATTCTGTATCCGAAGCCAATGAGCTTATGGAACGCTACCATATTAGTGGTGTCCCAATTGTTGATTCGCTTGAGGGTCGGAAGTTAGTCGGAATTATTACCAATCGTGACATGCGTTTTATCACTGATTTTGGTCAATCGATTCGCGAACACATGACCAGTGAGGATTTGGTTACTGCACCGGTTGGTACAGATTTGGAAACAGCTGAGCGCATTCTCCACCAAAATCGGATTGAAAAATTACCATTGGTGAATAGCGATGGTTCCTTGGCTGGTTTGATTACCATCAAAGATATTGAAAAAGTGATTGAGTTCCCAAATGCGGCTAAAGACCACTATGGTCGTCTCTTGGTCGCAGGTGCTGTCGGAGTTACTTCAGACACCTTTGATCGGGCTCGTGCCTTGTTTGAAGCAGGAGCAGATGCGATTGTCATTGACACTGCTCACGGTCACTCTGCTGGTGTTCTTCGCAAGATTCGTGAAATCCGGGAAGCGTTCCCTGATAAAACGTTGATTGCCGGAAATGTGGCAACAGCTGAAGGAACACGAGCTCTTTATGAAGCTGGAGTTGACGTGGTGAAGGTCGGAATCGGACCAGGATCAATCTGTACAACCCGTGTTATCGCAGGTGTCGGTGTTCCACAAGTGACTGCTATCTATGATGCAGCAAGTGTGGCGCGTGAATATGGGAAAACCATCATTGCCGATGGCGGAATTAAGTACTCAGGTGACATTGTCAAAGCCTTGGCTGCCGGTGGACATGCAGTGATGCTTGGATCTATGTTGGCGGGTACAGATGAAGCACCAGGTGAGACAGAAATCTTCCAAGGACGTAAGTTTAAAACTTATCGCGGTATGGGAAGTCTTGCAGCTATGAAAAAAGGCTCCAAAGACCGTTACTTCCAAGGTTCTGTCAACGAAGCAAACAAACTCGTTCCTGAAGGAATTGAAGGTCGGGTTGCTTATAAAGGTGCAGCATCAGATATCGTCTTCCAAATGGTTGGTGGACTTCGCTCTGGAATGGGCTATGTAGGTGCCGGAGACCTCTTCCAACTCCGTGAAAATGCTCAATTTATGGAGATGAGTGGTGCCGGTCTAAAAGAAAGCCACCCACACGATGTCCAAATCACCAATGAGGCACCAAACTATTCCATGCACTAAAATAGCTAATAGCATATAGACTAAAAGAAAAGGGTCTTGCTCCTCTTGGATTGAGGAGTAAGGCCCTTATTTTATTGCATAATCTGACGTTGCTAAGCCGCTTTGCTGAAGCTTAGTGACTTCGAGCCGTACTCGCTTTTATTGTTTTGACTCTAGCGAAATGACCTCGCTCCATAGTTTTTCACCTTTCAGACTTGTTGAGCTACCTTCATCGATTTTCCTAGTTATCTTTTTGTCTTTTTCGAGTATAAAGAAAAAACTCTCCTTATTGTTCGGGATAAGAAGAGTCGATTAGAATTTGTGAGAGCTTATTCGCTTGTAATTGTCCCTTGATGGATGTTAAAAACTTGTAAATCTACCTGTAAATCCTGTAAATGATCCAGTGAAGTTGTTGTCAAGAAGGTTTGAATATCGCCACTAATGGCTTCGAGGAGTCGTGTTTGACGTTGGTTGTCCAATTCACTCATGACGTCATCCAATAAGAGAATGGGACTTTCTCGTGTGACATCTTTGATTAATTGAATTTCAGCTAGTTTTAGGGAGAGAATCAGACTTCGTTGCTGACCCTGACTGCCATACTTGGCATCAATACCGTTAAGGGAAAAACGAACATCATCTCTATGGGGACCGACGCTTGTACTGCGCTTGAAGATATCGGTCTGTCTTTTTTCAAGGAGTGCTTCCGTCAACTCCTGGACAAGGATTTGTAAATCATTCTGTAAATCGATAGAGCTCTCGTAATGAATACCCAAAAGTTCTTGATCTTCTGATAAATGCTCTTGTTGGGTTCTGGCCACGGTTTCTAAATCGGCTAGAAACTGTAAGCGATGGTGGATGACTCGGGCGCCAGATTGAGCCAGTTGCTCGTCTAAGACATCTAAATAAGTGCTATCAATTTTTTGACTGGATTTGAGATAGGAGTTGCGCTGTTTTAGAATATGCTGGTATTGAGACAGTTCAGCTAAGTAAGTGGGTTTGATCTGTCCTAAGTCCATATCCATAAACTTCCTTCTTAAAGAAGGGGATCCTTTAACGAGCTGTAAATCTTCTGGGGCAAATAGGACAACATTCATGTGTCCGATATAGTTGGACAGTCGGGCTTGTTTTAAGTGATTAACCTTAGTCATCCGTCCTTTACTGGTCCAAGCTATTTCTAATGGTAGTGTCCCAGTTAGCTTGGATAGGACCCCTTGTAAACGGAAGTTATCTGTGTCAAATTGAGTCAACTCTTTGTCAAGACGAGTACGGTGACTTCGAGTAAGTGCCAAAAAGTAAATTGCTTCTAGTAGGTTGGTTTTTCCCTGGGCATTTTGGCCTAGAAAGACGGTTAGGCCTGGTTGAAATTGGAGCTTGACATCCTTGTAATTTCGGAATTGGTGAATTTGTAGTTCTTTTAACCACATCTTATCTACCTGGGAACCGAACGGTTTTTCTTTTTGGTTTAGCTTTATCGGAGTTTTGTTGCTTGTTTAATTCCTTGACGAGTTGAGTCACTCGTTTTTTTTCTGCGAGAGCTTCTTGGTGTTCCGCGATCTCTTCTTGACTTGGAGCAATGAGTTGGATGTGTAAGTCTAGATTGGGAATTTGAAGGCTGTCTTGTAGGTAGAGTTTTTTACCACGACGATTTTCTTCTTGTCCATTTAGAAAGACCTGATTTTCAGCCAAAAAAGCCTTCACAGCGCCGCCACTTTGGATAATTCCTAAGTCTTTTAATAGGGCTTGTAGTGTAATAAATTCATCAAATAATTTGTAGTCCATAATATACCTCTGAGGCTATTATAGCACACCCATTCCATTCCTGCTTTCCAGTGTGTAGAGTATGTTTTTAGAGGGATTAGTGGTATAATGAAATCCTATATAGAATTTATTTCGAGGTGGTTATGGAATTAGTAGATGGCGTACATATACATGTCATGAATAGTCATAAATTTAAAAGCAATGTCATCAAGATTCGCTTTACATCTACCTTGTCTCGGTATTCCGTTTCTGCGAGAGCTATTGTGGCGGCGATTTTGGAAACTGCTAATCAATCCTATCCGCGCTTAAAGGATTTGCAAAGACATTTGGCATCTTTGTATGGCGCTGAGTTGTCAACGTCGGTTCACATTGTCGGTAATTTACACTTGGTTGACATTGAGCTGATCTTTGTAAAAGACCGGTTTTTGAGTAAAAAACAATTCTTGATTGAGGGAATTTTTGATTTAATTTCCGAGGTATTGTTTAATCCCTTAATTGAAGATGAGGCTTTTACGCACTCTTTGTTCCAAACCGAGCGAGAGAATTTAATCGAGTTGTCCGAGCGAGAACGGGAAAATGATTTTAGCCAGGCACGCAATGAAAGTTTCAAAGCCTTTTATCGAGGTCATCCCGATTTGTCCCTGGCTAATTATGGGAATAAGGAACTACTGGAGTCGGAGACGGCAAGGTCCACCTATAAAGAATTTCAACGAATGATGCAAGAGGACCGAATCGACTTTCTCTTCTTTGGAGAATTTCCTGAAAAAATGATTCGAGATCGGATTCGTAGCTGGGATTTACAGCCTCGCAAAGAATTGAAATCCTTAACTCATTTTCAAGCAGAGAGCTCCGTTGTCCAAGAGGTATTTCAAAAAGCGATGGGGCAACAGTCTGTATTGGATTTGGCCTACTATACTCCTGTTTTTCGAGATGAAAAATCTTATCCAGCCTTGGTTTTATTAAATGCCCTTTTGGGCCAGTTCCCCCATTCCTTCCTTTTTCGTAAAATCAGGGAAGAGGAGGGGCTGGCCTATACGGTTGGTAGTCAGCTTCATGTCTTTTCTCATCTCTTTCGGATTTATGTAGGATTTGAAGCTCCTCAGCGGAATGTGATTTTTAAACAGATTCGTCAGGAAATGAATCGTATCCGAAGAGGCTTTATCAGTGAAGAGCACTTGTCTATGAGTAAAAAGATGTTGTTGAATCTGATTGTCCAAGTCGAAGATTCACCCATGGCCATGGTCGAGCGAACTTATCAAACAGCCTTGTTTGGTCCTGCTTACAGTGTAGATGGCTCTTTCCAAAAAGCGATTGAAGCTGTGACACCAAAGGATATCCAAAGGGTTGCTCGAAGTTTACAGTTACAGTCAATGATTTTTTTAGAAGGGAGCAGCGAATGAGAAAAATCGAAGAGAAACATTTTTCTAGTATTGATGAGACCTTATTTACCTATCGTTTTTCCAATGGTTTTTTGCTACGCATGCTTCCTAAAAAAGGTTTCAAGGAACAGGCTGGTTTACTGACTGTCAATCTGGGGAGTCTGGATTGGAAGGGAAGTGAGCCAGCAGGGCTAGCTCACTTTTTGGAACATAAAATTTTTGAAGCAGAGTCTGGGGAGGATTTTCTGTTAAAGTTTACAGAGTCTGCGACGGACAGTAATGCTTTCACCACATTTGGATATACAGGCTATACCTTTTCTTCTAGCAAGGCTATTACGGAGAATGCAAATCTACTTTTAGAAATGATTTCTAGCTTTACGACATCTGTAGAGTCTGTTGACAAGGAGAAAGAGATTATCCAGCAGGAGCTGGAGATGTACAAGGCGGATCCGGATCAAGTGTTGTTTACAGAAGCTTTAGCTAGAATGTATCCAGATACACCCTTGGCCATGGAAATTGTGGGAAGCCGTGAATCGATTGCGCAAATAGATTTGCAGCATTTACAACGTATTTACCAGGATTACTATCAGCCACAAAACATGCAGTTGTTTTTAATTGGCGATTTTAATCCTCAAGAACTGGTGGACTCATTGACCGAGGGTGTTTCAGGACTGTCAACTACTGTTAGACAGATACCAGCAAGAAGTTCTGTGCTTCGTCACCCAGTAGAGTCTGGGAAATCAATCCGGATGGATGTTTCCAAGGCTAAATTGGCCATTGGTTTACGAGGGAATCAAGACCTAAGGCAGGAAGATTTATTCCTTTACAAGGTAAAGTTGCAGTTGTTTTTCTCTCTGTTACTAGGGTGGACTTCGCAACGCTACCAAGAATTACTGGATGCAGGCAAAATCGATTATTCCTTTCAATTTGAAATTGATGTTCAAGAGCTTTATCACCATGTATTCTTTTTCTTGGACACGGATGAACCGGTTTCTTTTTCGCACCAGTTGCGAACGATTGTCAAACGTTTTGAACAGTCTAGAGATTTGTCGGAAGAGCACCTTGATTTACTGAAGAATGAGATGTATGGAGACTTTATCCGACAATTGGATCACTATGACTTTATCTTTAATAACTATTTGCCCGGGGTCGAAGGATTAAATCTTTTTGACCTCCCAGCAATCCTACCGAATATCCATCTTGTCGATGTGCTTGAAGTTGGACGTGAATTTATAGAAAGCTGCGATATGATGGATTTTACAATTTTACCGAACTATACCTAGAAAGAGAAGGAGCCTGATATGAGAAAAGTTACAATCGGTGAAGTATTGCGTCGTGAGCGTATTCATCAAGGAAAAAAGTTGAGTCAGATACAAAAGGCTGTTGATATTCAAGTAGAATATCTGGAGGCTCTTGAAAATAATGATTTTGATCATTTACCAAGTCCCTTTTATGCCCGTTCGTTTATCAAAAAATATGCCTGGGAGCTGGGACTAGACGAAAAGATTTTACTTGCAGCTTATGAAAATGGCTCTATGGTTGCCTACGATGAGATTGAGGTAGATGAAGAGCACGGCCGTACGACACGGATTGAAAGACGTAAGATAAAATCCTATTTACCGATTTTTTACTTTGTACTTATATCTCTGGGGATTCTAGGATCAGTCGGTTACTTTGTTTGGAATTATTCGACCAGCCATGTGTCTGAAACGCCAATCACGACTTCCAGTAGCAGTCAGGAGGAGAAGGCTTCAGAGGAAACGAAACAGCAGGAGAAGTTGGATATCTCTGTTGCTACGGTTGATGGTGTGACTTATGTGACTGCATCGGGGGTCAGTGAGTCAGTTGAATTAATGATTAACAGATCTAAAGAGACAGATACTTGGGTCACTGTTTCTGAAACAAGGGCTGCAAGTGGCCTGGCTCTAACTGCAGATGCTCCAAGCTTTAAGGAAGAGCTGGTGACCAACTATGAATTCTATATTGGTCTCGGGGATCCAAACCTAGTGGAGTTAACTCTGAATGGGCAGAAAGTGGCCCTGGAGAATTTACCTGCGGAAGCAAAAACTCTTGTCCTGCGGACTAGTTCAGCTGCGGCGCAGAGCTCACCAGCAAGCAGTTCTACAGCTAGTTCTGCAACTGAAGAAGTATCCCAAGATACAGAAGTAGGCCTTCCAAGCGAAGGTTTAGAGGAGTAAGTTATTGATGAAAAAAGAAAATATTCCTAATCTTTTAACCCTTCTACGAATCGCCATGATTCCAATCTTTATTCTCATTCTGAGTCTACCAGGTCGGAGGGACCTGCATTGGGTAGCCGCTGTGATTTTTGCGGTGGCTAGTTTTACGGATTATTTAGACGGTTATCTAGCCCGCAAGTGGCAGGTGGTATCGAACTTTGGGAAGTTTGCCGACCCGATGGCGGATAAGCTTCTGGTAATGTCAGCCTTCATTCTTCTTGTTGGCTTAGGCTTTGTGCCAGCCTGGATTGCTGCCCTGATTGTGTGTCGTGAGTTAGCAGTTACTGGCTTGCGTTTACTCCTGGTTGAGCAGGGGGGGACGGTACTAGCCGCTGCCATGCCTGGGAAAATCAAAACCTTCTCACAAATGTTTGCGATTATTTTCTACCTCCTCCATTTCTCCTTACTAGCCGACATAACGCTTTACATCGCCTTATTCTTTACCCTTTATTCCGGTTATGATTACTTTAAAGGCGCTTCCTTCTTATTTAAGGATACATTTAAATGAAGAAAAATAGTATTGAGGTTCGCAATCTCAGCTTCCGTTACCAAAAAGAAGATGCTCACCTTACCCTCAAGCAGGTAGAGTTTCATGTGAAACAGGGCGAGTGGCTATCGATTGTCGGCCATAACGGTAGTGGCAAATCGACCCTGGTACGGTTGTTAAATGGACTGTTAGAAGCTGAAGAGGGTCAGGTTTTAATCAATGGCCAGGTCTTATCGCCTGAGAATATTTGGGAAAAACGCCAAGAAATGGGAATTGTCTTCCAAAACCCAGACAACCAGTTTGTTGGCGCAACAGTCGAAGACGATGTTGCCTTTGCCTTGGAGAATAACCAAGTTCCCCCCGAGGAGATGCAGGTACGTGTCGAGGAAGCGCTCAAGATGGTCAATATGTGGGATTTCCGGGATCGGGAACCTGCTCGCTTGTCTGGAGGTCAAAAGCAACGGGTGGCCGTTGCAGGAATTCTAGCTCTAAGGCCAAATATTATCATTCTCGATGAAGTAACGAGCATGCTCGATCCAGAGGGGCGTAAAGAGCTGATGGAGACGATTGCGGCTATTCGGAGCCAGCAGGCCATCACAGTCTTATCTGTCACCCATGATTTGGAAGAGGTCAGTCTTAGTGACCGTGTGTTGGTGATGAAAGCGGGACGTGTGGAATCTCTACAGACACCCCAAGAGTTGTTTCAACGACCAGATTTAGAGGATCTTGGTTTAGATCTCCCCTTCACCCGTCAATTAGTAGAAATGCTAGATTTAGATGTATCTGGCTATTTATCAGAAGAAGAATTGCAGGACTATTTATGGGAATTACAGTCTCCAAGGTAAATTATAGTTACCAAGCAGGTACACCATTCGAAGGTCCAGCCCTGTTTGATCTGAACTTAGAGATTGCCGAAAAGAATTGTACGGCGATTATCGGTCATACCGGTAGTGGTAAATCAACATTATTACAATTGTTGAATGGCTTATTGCTACCGACCAGCGGCCAGATCCAAGTTGGGACCCTCGTTTTAGAAGCTGGAAAAAAGCAAAAGGACATCAAAGCAGTTCGAAAGCGGATTGGACTGGCTTTCCAATTTCCGGAAAGTCAGCTATTTGAAGAGACCGTTTTAAAAGATGTTGCCTTTGGTCCCCAAAATTTTGGTGCTTCTCAGGCAGAAGCTGAACAGCTAGCGCGTGAAAAACTAGCGCTGGTTGGTATTGCCCCAGAGCTTCTAGAACGCAGTCCCTTTGAATTATCCGGTGGACAAATGCGACGGGTTGCCTTGGCTGGTATTTTGGCTATGGAACCAGAAATTTTAGTGCTAGATGAGCCAACTGCTGGTTTGGATCCAGCTGGTCGAAAAGAGTTTATGCAGCTATTTGCTAAATTGCATGCCCAAGGGATGGGAATTATCCTGGTGACCCACCTCATGGATGATGTGGCTGATTATGCCGACTATGTCTACCTCTTGTCAAAAGGACGTCTAGAGGCTCAGGGACAGCCACGAGAGTTGTTCCAACAAGTAGAGCGTATGGAGGAACTGCATCTAGGTTTGCCTAAGGTGACCCGTTTTGCGCTTGGTTTAAGAGAGAAGGGCTTTCCTTTTGACCGCCTACCGACAACCCTAGCAGAATTTAAGGAGGCCTATCATGGATAAATTGATCTTAGGTCGTTACATTCCGGGAAAGTCCTTTATCCATCGTTTGGATCCCAGGGCTAAATTATTAGGGATGTTTGCCTTTGTCCTTATGGTGTTTTGGGCTAATAATCTTGTGACAAATGGTTTAATTTTATTTGTGACAGGCGTTCTATTATTTCTGTCAGGTTTACCGCTCAAAGTCTATTGGGACGGCTTAAAACCGATGTGGTTTCTGATTTTCTTTACGATTAGTTTGCAGTTGTTTACCCTAAACACAGGGACGGTTTTGGTCCAGTTTGCTTGGTTGACAGTAACGGATCAAGGCTTGGCTCAAGCAGGGATTATTTTTGTCCGTTTCCTAACGATTGTCCTTTGGTCGACAGTTTTAACCTTGACCACCATGCCCTTGACCTTGGCACGAGCGATTGAGTCCCTCTTACGTCCTCTTAAAGTGTTTCGTTTTCCAGTGCAGGAAATTGGCTTGATGTTGTCCATGAGTTTACGATTTATTCCCACTTTGATGGATGACACGGTCAAGGTCATGAATGCACAACGAGCGCGTGGTGTTGATTTTGGAGAAGGAAATCTTATCCAAAAAGCTAAGTCTTTTATTCCCATTTTGATTCCGCTGTTTGCCTCGAGCTTTAAACGAGCAGATGCCTTGGCAACAGCAATGGAAGCGCGTGGCTATCAAGTTGGTTTACCACGAACAGCCTACCGTAAATTGCAATGGACTTTTTTAGATACCTTGTCACTTATTTTACTCGTCTGTCTAGCCCTAGCTCTCTTTTTCCTTAAAAATTAGCTTTTATTACAATAAAAAGCTGTAAATATCATCTTCTTGTAACAAACGTTACTTTTTATATAAGAAAAAGTAACAAACACCTTGTATGATAGGGTGTAGGAAAAAGGAGATAAGAATGCGTAACGATCAAAAGCAAAAGTATAGAAACTTTGGAATCTTGTCAGCGGCTTCTGCCCTTGTTATTGGTGGAACTGTTTTGGCAGAAAACTATACTGTAAGTAGAGAGACTGCGTCTTCAACTACAAAAAAAGTAGAGACGGTAGCATCAACAAGCTCTGTCAAAAAATCTACAACCTCAGTTGAAAAGACTTCTGAAGTTCAAGAAGCTTCTGAAGAAACTGTGACAGAAGTGTCTGTTGCCCCAGAGTCAGAGACACTTGTTCAAGTCAGTGCAACACCTGTACCTGCATCCAGTCAAGAATCCCTTGAAGTGACACCTCTTGTAGCAGCTACTGAAAATCATACCTATGCAGCTCCGGCAACCTTGTCGCATGCTCCAGTTAACTATTCAACTGTAGCAGCCGGCTCCGTTGTTTTAGCCAACGGCAATACTGCTGGTGAGCAGGGGATGTATGCGGCAGCTCGTATGGCAGAATTGACAGGTGTATCAGCTTCTACTTGGGAAAATATTATTGCCCGTGAATCAAACGGGAATATGTATGCTGCCAACGCTTCTGGTGCTAGTGGACTCTTCCAAACCATGCCAGGTTGGGGATCAACAGCCAGCGTTGATGACCAAATTCAAGCTGCCTACAATGCCTACAGCAATCAAGGCTTGGCCGCTTGGGGTTACTAATAGAATAATTAATAGAAGAAAAACGCCTAGAGAAAAGCATCTCAGGCGTTTTTACTTATTCAAAAAATGCGGTCAGCTCCTGTGTTTCTGCCAGTAAAACCTGGGCTCCGTTTTCCAAGAGTGACTCAGAACTGCCATAGCCCCATGTGACTCCGATACGCCCGATGGCCAGATCGCGACCTGCAGCCATGTCAAACAGGGTATCGCCAATGATATAGGCTTGATCGTCAGGAGCTTGAGCTTGTTCGATTCCTCTTTTAAGGACATCAATTTTGTCATGTGACTCCGGAAGAGCTCCAAACACTTGATGGAAGTAGCTTTCCAAGCCGAAGTGTTGAACCATGACCTGGGCCATGGGTTGATTTTTACTGGTAGTAATGGCCAGATAATGCCCCTGTTCTTTCAGAGTCTGGAGTGCCTCTTTTATCCCAGGGTAGGGGATGGCTTGATAGACCCCTTTTTCCCTGTAATAGTGACGGAAGAGGCTGATGGCTTCTTCAACTTTATCCTCTGGAAGATAGAGCGCAAACGACCGTTCTAGTGGTGGGCCAATGAGTGTATCCAATTCGGAATCAGCAGGTACGGGATGCTGAAGTTCTGTGAAGGCATAGTGGAAGGCTGCTTTAATGCCAGCTCCGCTATCGACTAAGGTTCCATCTAAATCAAAAAATAAAAACATATAAACTCCTTTACATCTAGTATACCATAAGGCAAAAGCGCTAGGATTGTAAAGAATCTAATCAATCTTCTTCACACTCCTGTAAAATTTCCCCGATTTTTGCTATCTCTTCGTAATATTCCTAGGATAGAATAAGGTCAGATAAGAAAGGAACTTTACATGATTAGAAAGAAATATTCCCTCTTAACGGGATTCGTAGCTATTCTAATGCTAGGAGCTGTAAACACTGTGTCCGCTGAATCCTATACGGTAAAATCGGGAGACACTCTCTCAAAAATTGCTGCAGAAAAGCAAACAAGCCTTGAAAAGATTCTGGAACTCAATAAGATTCAAAATCCACATGTGATTCAGGTTGGCCAAGTCCTGGAGTTAGCAACAGGAACTTCAGCGGCTGATCCGGTTCAAACGGATATGCCAGATCAAACAGCCCCAGAACAAAAACAAGAGACTGTCAATGAAGTTGTCAACGAAGCTGAAAGCTCAGCAGTAACGGAACCTGCTCAAGAGCAGGCTAGCCCAACCACTGCAGTAACGACAAGTAACCTGTCAAGTGATGAGCAAGCAGCCAAAGAATGGATTGCTCAAAAGGAGTCCAGTGGTAGTTACACAGCCCAAAATGGCATCTATTATGGACGTTACCAATTGACACTTTCTTACCTCAATGGTGATTTGTCACCCGAGAACCAAGAACGAGTCGCAGATGAATATGTCAAAAATCGCTATGGTTCATGGACCCAAGCCTATCAATTCTGGCTTGCCAATGGTTGGTATTAAAGACCTTCAAATCCTCCACAAGACAACCTTGTTTAGTGGAGGATTTTTTGGATTCGTGTTATAATAAGCCTTGCTCAAAACGACCTTCAAATCGTTGAAAGCGCGCACGGAAACGTGACGAACGAAAGATGGGAGAAAACTATGAGTGTTCCTTCAAAAACACGAGTTGTCGTGGGGATGAGTGGAGGAGTTGACTCCTCTGTTACAGCCCTCTTGTTAAAAGAACAAGGCTATGATGTCATTGGTATTTTCATGAAAAACTGGGATGATACCGATGAAAATGGTTTTTGTACGGCAACAGAAGATTATAAAGATGTTGCAGCGGTAGCGGATCAAATCGGAATCCCTTACTACTCTGTCAATTTTGAAAAAGAGTATTGGGACCGGGTCTTTGAATATTTCCTAGCAGAGTATCGAGCTGGCCGCACCCCGAATCCAGATGTCATGTGTAACAAGGAAATTAAGTTTAAAGCCTTTCTTGATTATGCGATGGAACTGGGAGCAGACTATGTAGCCACCGGTCACTATGCCCAGGTTGAACGAGACGAAAATGGCCAAGTACGCATGCTGCGTGGAAAAGACCAAAACAAGGATCAGACCTATTTCCTTAGCCAACTGTCTCAAGAGCAATTGCAAAAAACGCTCTTCCCGCTTGGCCATTTGGAAAAAGCACAAGTGAGGGAGATTGCAGAAAAAGCAGGTTTGGCAACAGCTAAGAAAAAGGATTCAACAGGAATCTGTTTCATTGGGGAAAAGAACTTCAAAGAATTTCTCAGCAATTATCTACCCGCTAAACCTGGCAGAATGATGACGATGGAAGGGCGTGATATGGGGGAACACAGTGGTCTCATGTATTACACCATCGGACAACGTGGAGGCCTAGGAATTGGTGGTCAAGAAGGTGGTGATAACAAACCTTGGTTTGTTGTTGGTAAAGATCTCGAACAGAATATTCTGTATGTGGGTCAAGGTTTCCACCATGAAAACCTGATGTCAACTAAATTGACAGCCAGTCAAGTACATTTTACAAAAGAAATGCCCCAAACGTTCGAAATGGAATGTACAGCTAAATTCCGTTATCGTCAACCCGATGCTAAGGTGACAGTGTCTGTCAATGGTGACAAGGCTCTGGTAAGCTTTGCAGAAGAGCAACGGGCGATTACCCCAGGTCAGGCGGTGGTCTTTTATGATGGGGAAGAGTGCCTAGGCGGTGGCTTGATTGACCAGGCCTACATGAACGACCAAGTTCGTCAGTACATATAAATTGACAAGTTACTAAGATATGCTACAATACTAAGAAGCAAATACACTGATGGTCAAAGCTCATGGATTTGCAGGTTTTTTGGCCTGCAATCAAATGAAGCCTTGACCTTTTTTTGTGAAAGGAAGGAAAAATGACTAGACAGTTTGCGGAGACCTATGATGTGATTGTCATTGGTGCTGGCCATGCAGGAGTAGAAGCATCTCTTGCGGCTGCCCGGATGGGCTGTAAAACACTCTTGGCAACCATCAATATTGAAATGTTGGCGTTTATGCCTTGTAACCCTTCGATTGGAGGATCTGCCAAAGGAATCGTGGTCCGTGAAGTAGATGCCCTGGGTGGTGAAATGGCCAAAAATATTGATAAAACCTATATTCAAATGAAAATGCTGAATACAGGTAAAGGCCCTGCTGTCCGCGCCTTACGAGCTCAAGCTGATAAGGAACTATATGCGAAAGAAATGCGCAAGACAGTTGAAAACCAAAAGAATCTGACCCTACGCCAAACCATGGTTGATGAGATTTTGGTTGAGGATGAAAAGGTTATTGGGATTCGGACTGCAACCAATCAAGAGTTTGGTGCCAAAACGGTTATTGTGACAACCGGGACAGCCCTGCGTGGAGAAATCATTATTGGTGATTTAAAATACTCTTCTGGACCCAACCACAGTATTGCTTCTGTCAAGCTAGCTGACAATCTAAAAGCACTAGGTTTTGAAATTGGTCGCTTTAAGACTGGGACTCCACCTCGTGTCAAGGCCTCTTCCATTGACTACAGCGAGACAGAGATCCAACCAGGGGATGAAGCCCCCAACCATTTCTCCTATCGCTCCAAGGATGAGGACTACTTGAAAGATCAAGTACCTTGCTGGTTAACCTACACTAACCAGGATAGCCACCAAATCATTCAAGATAATTTACACCGAGCACCGATGTTTACAGGTGTTGTCGAAGGAGTGGGCCCTCGCTATTGCCCATCCATTGAAGATAAGATTGTTCGCTTTGCAGATAAGGAAAGACACCAACTATTCTTAGAACCTGAAGGACGAGATACCGAAGAGGTCTATATCCAAGGATTATCAACCAGTCTCCCAGAAGATGTGCAACGTGAGTTGGTTCATTCCATTAAAGGACTTGAAAAAGCTGAAATGATGCGGACAGGTTATGCCATTGAATACGATATGATTCTCCCATATCAATTACGAGCTACTCTCGAAACCAAGAAAATTTCCGGTCTCTTTACAGCTGGTCAAACCAATGGAACTTCAGGCTATGAAGAAGCTGCAGGACAAGGAATCATGGCCGGCATCAATGCGGCTCTCAAAGTTTTAGGGAAGCCAGAATTAATTCTCAAACGTAGTGATGGTTACATTGGTGTGATGATTGATGACCTTGTTACCAAAGGAACCTTGGAACCCTATCGTCTTTTGACCAGTCGGGCAGAGTACCGTTTGATTTTACGGCATGACAATGCAGATATGCGTCTCACGGAGATTGGCCGTTCCATTGGGCTGGTGGATGACGAGCGTTGGGCAGATTTCCAAATGAAGAAAAATAGTTTCCAAACAGAAATGGCACGTTTGGAAAGTAATAAATTGAAACCGACTGCGGAAACCAACCAAAAAGTTACCGATCTTGGTTTCAAACCTTTAGCAGATGCTTTAACAGCCAAGGAATTTCTACGGAGACCAGAAGTCAGCTATGATGATCTGGCGCATTTCATTGGACCAGCTTCTGAGGAAATTGATGAAAAGGTCAAAGAACTCTTGGAAACGGAAATCAAGTACGAAGGTTATATCCAAAAAGCCCTTGACCAGGTTGACAAGATGAAGCGAATGGAAGAAAAACGCATTCCAGCAGATATTGACTGGGATGATATTGATTCAATCGCGACAGAAGCTCGTCAAAAATTCAAGCAAATTAACCCAGAAACGATTGGTCAAGCCAGCCGTATCTCGGGTGTAAATCCAGCAGACATTTCAATCCTGATGGTATACCTGGAAGGGAAGTCTCGAAGCATTTCAAAACGTCAACAAGAAGTAAATGCATCGTCAAATAATGAGTAAACTAAATTTAAAAACAGAGGCTATTTCCCTTGAAATAGCCTCTGTTTTTAGTCTTTTGAGAAAGTGTACGCAGTCAAGTAACCTAACAGGTTTGTAAAAAATATTTGACAATCAGATACTAAAAGTGGTGTTAAAAACTTCATACAGTTCTGAACAAAGAGCAGGAGAATAAGAAATCGTTCTTTTACAAATCTGTAAAGATTATCTAAGACTGCTTGACAAATCTATACTAGATTGGACATTGAAAACTCCCTGCAAGCCTCTTTTCCTGCTTGTTTTTACACACGACAAACGCATGAAAGGTTCTAACTGATTTTTTCTTCAGTCAGAACCTTTTTTTACAGCAATGATTTTAAATATCTATCAAAGACCATGCTCAGATGAAACTTTTTACGTCTTAAACTCATCTT
>NZ_JACBXX010000225.1 GCF_013415245.1 Streptococcus danieliae
TGAATAATAGCTGTCTCACAAGAGCGATTGGGACGAAAGCCATAACTATACTCTGAGAAGTGTCTTTCACAGATTGGACTGATGGTTTGAACAATCGCTTGTTGTACCATTCTGTCCATGACTGTAGGGATTCCAAGATTTCGGACGCCACCATTTGGCTTAGGAATTTCAACTCGTAAAACTGGTTGAGGTTTGTACTTCCTCTGCTTTATAAGTTCCTTGGTTTCTCGCCAATGTTGCCGTAGGAAATTATCCATTTCCTCAATGGTAACTCCGTCGATACCAGCAGAACCCTTGTTTCTTTTTACCTGATGATAGGCTTCAAGCATATTGTTCCGAGATAATATCTTATCTAGCAATTCTGACATGTGCGTATTCCTTTCTTGTTTCGGTGTCTGAGGGACATCTTAGATTCGTGAACCTTCTCCTAGTCAATACGTGACCGTCTCCAGTTCTATCAGACCGTTCTTTTACAGACACAAGTGAAGTAGGATTACTTCGGTTAATTGTTCGACCCTTCGCTCCATTTCCATTACAGAAACTTCATCACTACTATGGGTTCGGCTGACTTCTCATGATTCGTTGTTACTACGTCTACGACGCTCATGAGACCTCACGGGATAAGTCGTATATCTTTCCTCGTTTACTCTCGTGATCTACGCATATAGGTTACGACTACCTTTTGGGACTTTAGAGTTTTCAGCCTCCTCATCCACTACATACGCCTTCATATCACATTTCTGTTCGTAGAGCCACGATTTCGCTATCCCTTCCTCTCCCCGCTACCTCACGATAGTCAGGCTTGGGAGTCGCTATTGGGTTCACCGGTAGCAGGTGCCCACAGAGGACTTGCACCTCAGATATACGACATGCCCGTCGTACGGAAAAAACCGGCTCTATAATTTCTATAGTGGGTAACGACCCAAAATAGGGATTATAGGGCTTTTTGAGGTACAAAAAAAGCCCCATATGACCTATAATGAATAGTGACCAAACCAACATTAGGAGAATCATATGGAACTTATTTATAATACCACAGAATTACTCGGAATTACAGATCTCA
>NZ_JACBXX010000229.1 GCF_013415245.1 Streptococcus danieliae
CCAAACCTTAAAATCCATTGTGAATAGAGAATGGACAAGGTCCTTTCTAGATACGTAGTGGTTTTATATTGTTGTATTTCAAAACTAAGCATCCATTATTTTTCAACTTTTGATTTTAAATGAGTATTAGCAATCACACATGTTCCCAGCGTTGCCCAATTCAAATTTTGTTTTGACATTCCGTATCCTCCTCGTTTGTCCCGATTCTAGCAAATCCCACCAGCACTATCAAAAAAGGCTCCCCGAAGGGAGCCTTAGTGCTTCTAACTAGAAACAATCACACATGTGATTAATCTTCTTCACGACGACGTCTTGCTTTCAAACCAATCGCAGATAGAAGCAGTCCGACACCAAGAGCCATTGCACCGTCAGTTGATTGCTCACCTGTATTTGGCAAGCTTTCCTGACCAGTTGCAGCTACAGCTGCAGACACTTGTGTCTTAGATTCTGATGAAACTGATTTCTGACCAACAATCATGGATTGAGTCACATTATCATTGTTGTCCTTAGCAGCCTCATCTTGACCAGAAGCCTCTATCTCAGGAAGAACAACTTTAATAGTTACAGAAACCTTGTCTTGAGAACCATCTGGGTAAGTTACCACAACAGTTACTTGTTGCTCACCTGACTTGCTGGTATCTACTGGTGTTTCGAATGCTACCTTAGTACCTGCTGGAAGCTCAGTCATGTTACCGATTGATTTCTCGGCTGATGGTGTTTCGCCAACTTTAACAGTCTGATCCATTGGAGCTGGTGTGTTACTGTCCGCTTGACTTGGATTTTCTGCAACCTTAACTGTCACAGAAACCTTGTCTTGAGAACCATCTGGGTAAGTTACCAAAACAGTTACTTGTTGCTCACCTGACTTGCTGGTATCTACTGGTGTTTCGAATGCTACCTTAGTACCTGCTGGAAGCTCAGTCATGTTACCGATTGATTTCTCGGCTGATGGTGTTTCGCCAACTTTAACAGTCTGATCCATTGGAGCTGGTGTGTTACTGTCCGCTTGACTTGGATCTTCTG
>NZ_JACBXX010000051.1 GCF_013415245.1 Streptococcus danieliae
TGAATAATAGCTGTCTCACAAGAGCGATTGGGACGAAAGCCATAACTATACTCTGAGAAGTGTCTTTCACAGATTGGACTGATGGTTTGAACAATCGCTTGTTGTACCATTCTGTCCATGACTGTAGGGATTCCAAGATTTCGGACGCCACCATTTGGCTTAGGAATTTCAACTCGTAAAACTGGTTGAGGTTTGTACTTCCTCTGCTTTATAAGTTCCTTGGTTTCTCGCCAATGTTGCCGTAGGAAATTATCCATTTCCTCAATGGTAACTCCGTCGATACCAGCAGAACCCTTGTTTCTTTTTACCTGATGATAGGCTTCAAGCATATTGTTCCGAGATAATATCTTATCTAGCAATTCTGACATGTGCGTATTCCTTTCTTGTTTCGGTGTCTGAGGGACATCTTAGATTCGTGAACCTTCTCCTAGTCAATACGTGACCGTCTCCAGTTCTATCAGACCGTTCTTTTACAGACACAAGTGAAGTAGGATTACTTCGGTTAATTGTTCGCCCCTTCGCTCCATTTCCATTACAGA
Source organism: Streptococcus danieliae (assembly GCF_013415245.1). Taxonomy (GTDB): domain Bacteria; phylum Bacillota; class Bacilli; order Lactobacillales; family Streptococcaceae; genus Streptococcus; species Streptococcus danieliae_A. The sequence goes on from NZ_JACBXX010000051.1 coordinate 540, forward strand.
AACTTCATCACTACTATGGGTTCGGCTGACTTCTCATGATTCGTTGTTACTACGTCTACGACGCTCATGAGACCTCACGGGATAAGTCGTATATCTTTCCTCGTTTACTCTCGTGATCTACGCATATAGGTTACGACTACCTTTTGGGACTTTAGAGTTTTCAGCCTCCTCATCCACTACATACGCCTTCATATCACATTTCTGTTCGTAGAGCCACGATTTCGCTATCCCTTCCTCTCCCCGCTACCTCACGATAGTCAGGCTTGGGAGTCGCTATTGGGTTCACCGGTAGCAGGTGCCCACAGAGGACTTGCACCTCAGATATACGACATGCCCGTCGTACTGAAAAGAGCTTGGGACAAAAAGTCCCGTAAAGTATAAAAAGGAGAGATTCATTCGTTGAAATGAGTCTCTCCTTTTCTTTTTAGGTACTCCTCTTCCCATATTTGAGGAGGTTATTGGCCATAAGAACCAAT
>NZ_JACBXX010000173.1 GCF_013415245.1 Streptococcus danieliae
GCGTCTATGATAAGTAGCGTAGTCTTTATTTCTAAGAGCTAATCTCAATTCAGTTTCTTGTTGTTTATCTAATTTCAATTTCATACAATCTATTATAATTCAAAATTCGATTTTTATTTAGTATAAACTTCACGGAAATATCAAAAAAAGGGCGCAAAAAATCCCTGTTTTCATCCATACATTTTTAAACTATTATCAAACAACCCAGCTAGCTAAGTGCTCGCGTTGTCCCAATTTGAGTTTTGATAATGCAACAAAAATTTTAAAATGAAGTTAGCCACCCATCCTATCTGCTAGATAAGTACTACAACTCATTCTGATGAGTTGTCTGATTTCATTTGATAATAGGTTTGGAGCTGTTAGGCTAATTGGCCAAGGCTAATGATAGCCTTGGTTTAGCCCTCAAAACAGCTTCAAAAGTCCCTGTTGTCAAATGAAATCCTTTTGTAAGGTATAAGAAAACACCTCCGTGCTATACTTGTTGTTCACCACAAACAAAAGGAAGGGCACAGAGATGCAAAACAATTATACAACAAAAGGAAAACATTTGACAATTAATGATCGTCGCTACGTATGTGTTTGGAATTTTGAGAAATTAAAAAGTATGAAGAGCATCGTTTTGAAAACGCTGTTTTTTTCAAAATAAAACTGAACAAAGAATCATTTCACCTTGCTCAGTCACTTGACTTCTACTAGTATTTACTGTAGAATATCTTATGAATCAAGCAAAAGTAGGGTTTTTGTTTGATTTTAGCGGAGCGTTCCAGCGCTTCGCTTTTTTCTTTGTTTCATTAAGATTATTATACCATCTTCACACACAATGTCAATACTTTTGGCAAAAATCTTCATTAAAGCACAAAAATTCTTACCTGTCAAATTTTCCCTGATTTCGAATTTTCATATATTTTATAGTCAAAGTTTTAATTTCGCATGTAATTTATACTAAATAAAAATCGAATTTTGAATTATAATAGATTGTATGAAATTGAAATTAGATAAACAACAAGAAACT
>NZ_JACBXX010000231.1 GCF_013415245.1 Streptococcus danieliae
CATCTATATAATATGTCAATCCCATGTTCTATCTCCTTATCTTTTACCAAGCTGCTGCAGCTGCTTTACCATATTTTTGTGCTAATGCTTTAGCTGAAGCTAGAATTGCAACACCAATTCCACCTCCTCCAACAACTGCTGCAACAATACCAACAACCGCGTAAACAGTTCCTGCTGTAGATACTATATCAATTACTCTTTTGGCTGCATAGGTATTAATTCCTAAGGTAGTAGTTAAATTGACAATACTGAAAACGTGAAGGTTTAAAAATCCAAATAAAGGTAATACTATAAATACCATACTTTTAATCAATTTTTTCATATCAATAACCTTCTTTCATTTAAAATTAAAATAAACTCCAAACTATTTGACTTATCAAACTTTTAATCTGTACATCGGAATCACCCCCTCTACTTACACTCTAATCCTTTGAATTCAACTCCTATGTATCAATCTCACTAATATTATTTTGTAGTTCTAATTTTACTTCATTTAAATAAAGTAAAGTAAAACCATAACCTTATGTAAGCCCTTACTTATGTTTTTACTGTACCACAAATATTTTAGAAAGGCAACAGCTATTTGGACAAATTTATAAACTCTTTTTCGTCAGACCTTAGTCTGACGACCATAGGTGGTTGGTAATCTAGGCTACCATGGATCCTCTGGTAATTCCACCAATGGATGTAATCCAATGACATTACTTTTAATTTTTCCAAGCTCTCAAACACTTCTTGGTCAATAAATTCGGTTTTGAAAGATTTAAATGTGGTCTCTGCTACCGCATTATCATAAGGACCCCCGGCTCTACTTAGTGATTTTTCAATACCAAAACCATTAAACACTTGATCAATTAGCTGATTATCAAATTCTTTGAGAGTGTACAATATCTTGTGTAAACGCAAAAAAGGAATAAATCCTGTTATAGTAGAGTTAGACCAAAAATACTACTAGAAAAGATTTATTCCCATGACCCAGTTTATCACAGATTTAACAAGGAT
>NZ_JACBXX010000037.1 GCF_013415245.1 Streptococcus danieliae
TATAGGGCTTTTTGAGGTACAAAAAAAGCCCCATATGACCTATAATGAATAGTGACCAAACCAACATTAGGAGAATCATATGGAACTTATTTATAATACCACAGAATTACTCGGAATTACAGATAGAAATATCAAAATCACCTTTTATTATAAACGGCCAGAGTGTATTGTAGTGAATGCTACCTTAGATTATACCCCCTCTGCTTGTCCGCATTGTAAAGGGAAAATGATTAAATATGACTTTCAAAAACCTTCTAAAATCCCTCTATTGGAATGTCAAGGAATGCCCACTGCCCTATACTTGAAGAAAAGAAGATTTCAGTGCAAAGAATGTCGAAAAGTGCAAGTATCAGAGACACCTATTGTCAAGAAAAATCATCAGATTTCAACTGACATCCAACGGAAAATTACTCAATTACTGATCGAAAAGGATTCGATGAAAAGCATTGCCGAGCGTCTACATATCTCTACATCAACCGTTCTTAGACGATTAAAATTAGTAAAGACGAAACCAAACTTGAAGTCACTACCCAAGATAATGAGCTGGGATGAGTATTCTTTTAAAAAAGGGAAAATGAGTTTCATTGCTCAAGATTTTGAGTCCTCAGAAATCGTCGCAATACTAGACGGACGTACTCATGCTACAATTAGAGACCATTTCCAACAATATACCTTGAAAGTCAGAAAAAAGGTTGAAATCATTACTATGGATATGTTCACTCCGTATTTTAAATTAGTGAAGCAACTTTTTCCAAAGGCAAAAATTGTATTGGATCGTTTTCATATCGTACAACATCTCAGCCGAGCTATGAATCGTGTGCGGATACAAATTATGAACCAATTTGACAAACAGTCAAAAGAGTATCGACGTCTAAAGCGGTATTGGAAAATCATACAAACCGATAGCCGCAAATTGAGCACAAAACGCACTTATCAACCTATGTTTCAAATGCATCTAACTAGTCAAGAAATACTGGATGAACTACTTG
>NZ_JACBXX010000226.1 GCF_013415245.1 Streptococcus danieliae
TCAGAGACACCTATTGTCAAGAAAAATCATCAGATTTCAACTGACATCCAACGGAAAATTACTCAATTACTGATCGAAAAGGATTCGATGAAAAGCATTGCCGAGCGTCTACATATCTCTACATCAACCGTTCTTAGACGGTTAAAATTAGTAAAGACAAAACCAAACTGGAAGTCACTGCCCAAGATAATGAGTTGGGATGAGTATTCCTTTAAAAAAGGGAAAATGAGTTTCATCGCTCAAGATTTTGAGTCCTCTGAAATCATCGCAATACTAGACGGACGTACTCATGCTACAATTAGAGACCATTTCCAACAATATACCTTGAAAGTCAGAAAAAAGGTTGAAATCATTACTATGGATATGTTCACACCCTACTTCACACTGGTCAAACAACTATTTCCAAAAGCAAAAATTGTATTGGATCGTTTCCATATCGTACAACATCTCAGCAGAGCTATGAATCGTGTTCGGATACAGATCATGAATCAATTTGACAAACAGTCAAAAGAGTATCGACGTCTAAAGCGGTATTGGAAAATCATACAAACCGATAGCCGCAAATTGAGCACAAAACGCACTTATCAACCTATGTTTCAAATGCATCTAACTAATCAAGAAATACTGGATGAACTACTTGGGTATTCTGAGGAACTAAACCAGCATTACCAACTTTATCAGATGCTTCTATTCCACATCAAGAATAAAAATACGGATCACTTCTTTGCCTTAATAGAGGAAGAAATAGGGTCTGTCAATCCGATTTTCCAAACAGTCTTCCATACTTTCCTTAAAAACAAAGATAAGGTTTGTAATGCCCTAGAATTGCCTTATTCCAATGCAAGACTAGAGGCAACTAATAATCTCATCAAGGTTATCAAGCGGAATGCCTTTGGTTTCAGGAACTTTGACAATTTTAAGAAACGCATTTTCCTAGCCTTGTA
>NZ_JACBXX010000232.1 GCF_013415245.1 Streptococcus danieliae
GATGAGTGGATACAAACAGGAATTGCAGAACTCTATGAACTACTCCCTGATTTCGGTCAAGTACTCGCACTGGATGGAAAAATTATTGATTCTTATGCAACACCTAATGGTCGAAAGCAGAAAAAAGACAGGCGAGCGGATTTGGAGGCGGATTTTACTCAAAAAGAAACCCATCATAAGAGCGGTAAGGTTAAGATCACAAGTTATTATGGATATCGTGTTCATCTTGTTGTTGATGCGACCTATGAATTACCAATTTTCTGGAAAGTGACTCCAGCTTCTAAAGGTGAGCCGACTATTGCCAAGGAGCTTATCAAAAATTTTAGTGAGACAACTAGTCAGAGAGCTCAGTATCTGACGGCAGATAGGGGCTACAGTGGTTTACCCTTACAAAATCTCTTGGAAGACGCTGAAATTATTCCCATCATTGAGAACCCTCATAAATGGAAAGAGGACGAAATGCGTCAGTATCTGGATACAGATCTCATGTACAATCAGTCAGGTGAAGTCTTTTGGATAGACGAGAAGGGTCAATCAATTCAGTTAATTTATAAAGGGTATGATAACTCATGTGATAGTTTACGTTATGGTTTTCATCCTAGTCAAGGAGATGAGCGTATTTTCCGTTTAAAACGCAGCGTTGAACCGATTATCTTTAATAGGGTTGGGCGGGAGAGCAAAAAATTCCAGAGAATATATAAGCAGCGTACAGCAGTTGAACGAGTAAATGGAAGGCTTGATCGAGATTTTCGTTTGGAGAATCATACGATTCGTGGCTTGAAGAAGATGAGCCTGGCAGTAAGTATGCGTTTTTTAGTCATGGTTGGTTTTGCATTATCAAAACTCAAATTGGGACAACGCGAGCACTTAGCTAGCTGGGTTGTTTGATAATAGTTTAAAAATGTATGGATGAAAACA
>NZ_JACBXX010000029.1 GCF_013415245.1 Streptococcus danieliae
CTTTAAAACACTTGAGGACGTGATTGATAAACTACAAGAAGTGATTCAAAGTTTGCATTGGTCTGACCTTAAATCTATTGTCCATAGAGAATGGATTTTTTCAGATTTTGAATTTGAATGAGTATTAATATTTTCTTGAATTTATTAAACAATGTCCCCTGCAGGAATCGAACCTGCAACGACTCCTTAGGAGGGAGTTGTTATATCCATTTAACTAAGGGAACAAAGAAAAGGAGCCGAGGCTCCTTGGTAATCCTCTTAACGACGGATTTCTTTGATACGTGCAGCTTTACCTTGTAGGGCACGTAGGTAGTACAATTTCGCACGACGTACTTTACCGTAGCGTACAACTTCGATTTTTTCAACACGTGGAGTGTGAAGTGGGAAGATACGCTCAACACCAACACCGTTAGAGATTTTACGAACAGTGTAGTTTTCAGAGATTCCTTGACCTTTACGAGCGATAACAACTCCTTCGAAGAGCTGAACACGTTCGCGGTTTCCTTCGACAACTTTTGCGTGAACGCGAACAGTGTCACCAGGGCGGAACTCAGGGATGTCAGTACGTAGTTGACCTTCAGTCAAGCTTTGAATTAATGGATTCATGTTTTCTCCTATCTTGCTAATCATAAACGCGAGGGAGCAGCGGATTAGCCGTTTATTTTTGCGTGTCCATCACACACAGGGAATATCTTATCAGTTTTTTTGCCAAAAGTAAAGGGAAATACGAATAACTTGAAGATTTTTTAATCTTTGGTATACTATGCTAAATTTCAAGTTGAAATTAGCCACCACTAAGAAATTCCTTTGGTGACTTGTAGTCCAAACATTTTTTAGGATAATTGTTTATCCAATTTTCAATAAAAGCGACTTCTTTGGGAGTTGTTTCTTTGGTCCCTTTTGGTAACAGAGTGCA
>NZ_JACBXX010000041.1 GCF_013415245.1 Streptococcus danieliae
AAAAAAAGCAATTCCTAGTAAACTGATAAGTGGAAAAAACATCAGAATAGGAATTGCTTTATATGGACTATAATACTCAAAAATTACTCGGAATTCAAGACCTAGACATTACTTTTAAAGAAGAATGGCATAGTTTTCGTAAAGATAAACGCAATCGGATGTCCCAAATCATCGAAGGTTCTTTGGAGAAACGTCCAAGCTATTGCCCTAGCTGTGGAGTGGCCTGGGAATCTACTAAAGATGTCTATGCTCATGGCACGACTCCTAAAAAGCGTAAAATCCAGTTGCCAGAGATTGATAATAAGCCGACTTATCTAGAACTAACAATTCACCGTTTTAAATGCCGTCATTGCTCTGTCGTATCCGCCAATCATCTCCCTAACTATTTTGTTAAGAAAAGGAAGAGTATTTGTGTCAGACTCCACCTCAAAATTTTGATGGAATTAAAAGATACGACCAATAGTAAGAAGATTGCTTCAATCTGTAAAACGGGCTATCAGATTGTCTACCAAACATCATTAAGCTTAGCTCATTATGTGAAAAAGCTGCCACCAAGCCCCCTCCCTCGAGTACTAGCCATTGATGAGTTTAAGGCCACGAAAGATTGCGAAGGATCGATGGCCTTTATCGCTATGGATTGGGAAAGCGGTCAAATTCATACGATCCTAGATGACCGCCGGAGTCATAAGCTGCTAGAATTCTTCAATGGCTATTCCTATGAAGAACGCTGCAAGGTGGAGTTTGTTGTTATGGATATGAATGCAGCCTATGATTCAATGGTGAAAAAAGCTTTTCCTGAGGCTCAGATTGTGATTGACCGTTTTCACATTGTCCAACATTTGACCAATGCTTTCAAAACGGTTCGGATTCAAGAAATGAATAAACTGAACCGCTATTCTGGTGAAGAAGCTA
>NZ_JACBXX010000145.1 GCF_013415245.1 Streptococcus danieliae
GCCTTTAAAACACTTGAGGACGTGATTGATAAACTACAAGAAGTGATTCAAAGTTTGCATTGGTCTGACCTTAAATCTATTGTCCATAGAGAATGGATTTTTTCAGATTTTGAATTTGAATGAGTATTAGTTTGCCGTTCTCAAATCGTTTATAAAGCAACCAAAAACCTTGCCCATCCCAATACAGAGCTTTGAAACGATCTTTGCGTCCTCCACAAAATAGAAAGACTTGACCTGAAAATGGATCCAGTTCAAATCTTTGTTTAATGATATAGGCTAGGGAATCAATTCCCTGTCTCATATCTGTTTTCCCAGCTATCAAATAGACCTGACCGAGGTCACAAAGATTTATCATCCTAAACAAATTCGCATCCACTAAACCAATCTCCTCTACTCCTGTTTTCTGAGACTAGTATAGCTAGATTTCTACTTTATCGGAAGATACCTTGTTATTGGCCGCTTACAATGCAACCAAGGTAGCAGAAAAGCTTGACCCTTGTCCAAACCGGTCCACTTGAAATCCCGAATACTTCCTACCTATAGCCCTATAGCCCCATAACCCAAAAATCCCTATTACCTCAAACAGGTAGCATACCTGAGGAGATAATAGGGATTTAAGGGTTGGTTCGCTTGAACAATCCGAACCGTGTCAAACTCTCGAGGAGCTACAAGCGCTACTCAATGATTCAACAGGTTTAGAAAATCTTCAAGAAATTAATCGTTAAAAATAGATTCTCTAAAGTCTTGTGTCTGACGAAGATAAGCATTATAAATACGTCCGTTGAGAAGGTTCACCCAACTAGCCGGTCCATGACTCGTTGTTCGATCAATATTCTTGATATCGTGAGCCATTGCTGCTCGTATCAATTCTTCCATCTGCTCTACCGACGTAATCGTCACTTCCTTCTTAGACGTAGCAGATCCTAACTCATACTGAATTGTAATTGGTTTCAGCTTCTGAGCCTTCTGAATCCGCTCTTGATACATCGCCTTTTTAAAGTCAGCCCAAGAGTTATATTCATTTCTAAAGATATTGTCAAAGATTATCTTGTCATTTGGAACCCCTACATAACGTTTATACCATGAGGACCATGTTTTGTGGCCCTTATCAAAAGCTTCCTGAGCATACATATTGGATACATAAGGAATGAATCCAGCCTGATAGCCTTTGGCAGCTAACAATTCATAGGCCATCCGTCTAAACATTAAATCACCTGGAGCTCCCTTATCATTGGATAGAGCTGCATAGAATGGAGACGTCAAGGCAATCGTATAATAACTATTGCGTTTAACACTACCTTCATCGATATAGAAACGTCGAGCAATCACATCTGAATCAATCAGATCTGTAAACTCTCGCAAGTTACTAATTTCTTCTGACGTCAAACGACGAACTTTATTTCCAGCATGTGTATCGTTTCCATCCCGGTCTTTAATGTATTCATTTTCAATTTTTCGTAACCATTTCTGCTTCACATCATCATTCTGTGACAGAATAGCTTTACCTTCAAGATATTCCAACAAATAGATCACATCAAACATTCCTTTTACGTATTTGTTGACATCATCCATACTTTGGTAACGTTCTTTAGGATTCGCAGCATGATAGCGATCCGTAGCATCTGGATTCCCTTGGAGGGTCATAGGTAGTGCTATGATACTTTGATTTGAAAAATCTGGTTCCTCCAATAATCCCCTAGCAAAATACTCCGCTCCCAGTCCTTCCCTACGACCATTTCCTTCAAAGAAAATAGTTCCATCAAAGGTGTGAGTCATTTCGTGGGTCAGAGTCGTGATTCCATATCGTTCCAAGAGGCGATCACCAACATAGAAAACAGCATTTCCGGTTGCATAACCTGCGCTGTAGTTATTAGCATAATAGCGACCAGTTGGACCAAAGAATTCTTGGATAGAGGCATCTGGAGAGTGTAGGGTTCTCCAAGATTTACCACCATCTGGATTATGGTACATGAAACCATCATACATAATGATCGATTTAAAGAGCAGCTCACGCATCTCTGGTTTCAAGAGTCGATACCAGAAGTCATAGTAATCTCTATGCAAACTTGCTCCCTGATCAACAGTAGCTCGCATCGTCTCAATAAATTCTGCTTGAGATAGGTTCAAGTTTTTACCATAACGATAACGCTCATACCCACCAAAAACCAATGTCGACATATTCGAAATTACATAGGTACTTTCTTCAGACATCGTTAACAATGGCAACAACATCTGTTTATAAGCCCAACTTTGACTTGCCAGACGGTCATAAATGCCGATGGAATACTTGTTATTCTTTTGCCCCATAGCTGCTTCTTGTTTCTGCCTTGCTTCATCAATTTCTGAATAGTTCTCAACAAGATAAGCTTTCGTATTATCCTTCAACCACTGGTTGTTGGATTTGTGCGGTAAGAATAAATGCCGGTAAGCTTCTAAGTATTCAAACAAGTCTGTCTTCTGTTTACCTGAAGCTAGACTTCGCTCAAAAGTTCGCACGTTATGGCTGGCTTTTAAGTTATCAAAACCTGATTTACCTAACTGAATGATATGGTCAAGGGAAGAAGCTGTTTGATTGCCAAAGAAGTCAAGTTTGTAGGCAGATAAATCCTTCACATTGATCGTGTCATAATTGATGTTATACCAACGATTGAGATAGCTCATTCCAAGTAAGAGAGGAACAGCATTCTCCTGGATTTGTTTCGCCAGTTTATCACTGACTGCACCATCTGTTGCATTGATCGCCTTGTCCGCAGCCAAGAGCTTCTTCAATTCTTGTGGTAGATTAGCCTTCAAATCATTAAAGGCCTTTTCCAAATAGAGATCATTTAGATTCTTACTTTGATCACCCTCAGCAATCCCTAGAGCTTGCCGTACTTCCGCAGAATCAAACTGAATCGCCGCTAAGGTTGGTGCCACAGCATCAATCACGGATTGGTAAGAATCCAAGAAACTCTCCGGTGTGTAAATCAAAGAAGTACCTGCTAGATCATACTCGGCAACCCGTTGATTTCTAAAGTCTCCCTTAAAGGTCAGTGGAACATAGGCAACCGTGTTGTCCTCGTAGTGAAGCATTAAGCGATTAATGGCTGCCTTATCCGTATTCGGATCAAGGACAATTCGATTATCGGCCATTGGAACCACATCTACTAAACGTGTTTGGGAGAGTTTATGACTTGGATCAATCCGGTTTCCTTGGTCGACAATGTATTCCTTATTGTAAAACGGCAGTAACTTCTCCGCATTGTAATAAGCAACATCACGACCAGCTTGCGCACCGAAAACATTCTGATAGTTCACACGATAACTATTCAGAGCCGATAAATTCGTTCCCGTTTTTGGAACATAAATACGCAAATTGGACTGATAAGCTCCTAGGTTTGGACCTTGTACCAGCTCCGGTAGACTCAGCGTCAATTCATAGACAGACTGTCCATCTTTTTGAACTTCGCGAATCTCTGAAACGGGGAGGAGCATGGCCTTGCTTTGGTTCGGCTGAATCTGTACCACATATTGATCTGGAGCTTTAGCGGTTGCTAAGTTGTCCAAACGACGATAACTGACTCCATCTTTTTCGTACAACTCAACCGTCTCAATATCCTTCAACTCGATTTTTTTATATTCCAATCGAATTAAGGCTTGATCTTCTTGAATTTCCTCGGTCGGTGCCTCCGCAGGTCCATAAGTCATGGATGTCTTCAAGGTATAATCCGTAAAGTAGTCCAACTCAGACAATGTTAAAGGCTGGTCCAAATGACTAATTGGGAATTCCTTAACAAGAACATCCCCCTTATACAAGAGCGCCTTAGCAGAACGGTACTGCTTATCTGGATCCTGCAGGCTGTAGCGAACAAGCGCAGTCGCTTGGTCATCATTTTCGGTAACCGATTGAATGCGAAGCACAGGCTTCACAAGTTCTCGAGTTCCAACCAGCAGCACTTGAGACACAGGCTGTCTAGTTTCAACAACCGGCGTATTGGCTGTGACCTCACCTGTTTTCTCATTCAGGCTATAGGTCACTGTTGTTTGTTCCAGACCTAGCTGACCTGGCGTTTGAATCCGCTCTTGACCCTTATCCAAGGTCGCATCTTCTTGGCGAATTTCTTGGAAATCTAGCTCCCGACTAGTAACCACAGGCTTGGTCCCAACACGAATGACACGATTCACCGGCGTAAGCACTACAATCTCGCGCACCAACTCATCCTTGGTCTTATTCCAAACAACTTCCTTGGTTCCCAGACTTCCTTCTTGCTCAACCACACGGGAATCCGCCTCCAAGCTATCATCTGCCTGATAAACAGTGTCAAAGGATAGCTCCTCCTGACGCGTCTCCAGGATGTCTTTGGTACCAACTAACCGCACCTGATCAACAGCAGGCACAGTCTCCACTACAGGAGCATTGGCTGTCACCTCACCTGTTCGCTCATCTAAAGTATAGGTCACTGTTGTTGTCTCACGACCTTTTTGACCCAGGGTTTGAATCCGCTCTTGACCCTTATCCAAGGTTGCATCTTCTTGACGGATTTCTTGGAAATCCAGCTCCCGACTGGTTACCACAGGCTTGGTTCCGACACGAACCAAACGGTTAACAGGGGCTAGAGTCACTGTTTCACGGACAAGCTCATTCTTGGTCTTGTTCCAAACAACTTCCTTGGTGCCCAGACTTCCTTCTTGCTCAACCACACGGGAATTCGCATTCAAGCTATCATCCGCCTGATAAACGGTGTCAAAGGACAATTCTTCCTGACGCGTCTCCAGGATATCTTTGGTACCGACTAACAGCACCTGATCGACAGCAGGCACAGTCTCCACTAAAGGAGCATTGGCTGCGACCTCACCTGTTTTCTCATTCAGGCTATAGGTCACCGTTGTCGTCTCACGACCCTTTTGACCCATGGTTTGAATCCGCTCTTGACCCTTATCCAAGGTCGCATCTTCTTGACGGATTTCTTGGAAATCCAGCTCTCGACTAGTTACCACAGGCTTAGTTCCGACACGAACCAAACGGTTAACAGGGGCTAGAGTCACTGTTTCACGGACAAGTTCATCCTTGGTCTTGTTCCAAACAACTTCCTTGGTGCCCAGACTTCCTTCTTGCTCGACTACACGGGAATCCGCCTCCAAGCTATCATCTGCCTGATAAACGGTGTCAAAGGCCAATTCTTCCTGACGCGTCTCCAGGATATCTTTGGTACCAACTAACCGCACCTGATCAACAGCAGGCACAGTCTCCACTACAGGAGCATTGGCTGTCACCTGACCTGTTCGCTCATCTAGAGTATAGGTCACTGTTGTTGTCTCACGACCCTTTTGACCCAGGGTTTGAATCTGTTCTTGACCCTTATCCAAGGTCGCATCTTCTTGGCGGATTTCTTGGAAATCTAGCTCCCGACTGGTAACCATAGGTTTGGTTCCGATACGAACTAGCTGAGGAATTGGGCTTGTAAGAACCGTTTCACGAACCAATTCATTTTTGGTTTGGTTCCAAATAATCTCCTTACTTCCCTTGACTCCTTCCTGTACAAGCGCCTGAACTCCGACCTCTAAACTTGAATCTGCCTGATAGCGAATTGCAAAGGCTAGTTCCTCTTGGCGTGTCTCTAGCTGATCTTCTTCAGGTGGTTGTGGAGGTTCCGGAAAAAGTTCCTCCTTGGTTCCAACCACACGAACCTGATCAATCGCAGGACTAACCTCAACTACAGGAGGATTCATTGTGACCAGACCTGTTAGAGGGTCAACTGTATAGGTCGTCGTCCTTGTCTCCAAGCCCTTCTGACCTACAGTCTGAATGTATTCTTTGCCTTTTTCAAGCTCAGCATCTTCTTGGCGGATTTCTTGGAAATCCAGCTCCCGACTGCTCACCACAGGCTTAGTTCCGACCCGAACCAGCTGAGGACGAGCTGGGCGAACTTGTTTTTCACTGACTGCTTGATCCTTCGTTTGATTCCAAACGATTTCTTTTAGACCCGGATTCCCCTCTTGCTCCACAAGGCGCACACCGAAGTCCAAGTTGTCATCTGCTTGGTAGCGCTGCTCAAATGGGACTTCTTCTTGGCGAGTTACTAGAACATCCTTGGTTCCGACGAAAACCACTTGTGGCACTGCTGGGCTAATGGCAACTAGCGGCTCATTCGCCTTAACCACTCCGGTTGTTGGATCCAAGCTATAGGTAATCATCGTTACCTCCACTCCTTTTTGGCCAAGGGTCTGAATCCGCTCTTGACCGACCTCGAGATTTGAATCCTCTTGACGGATCTCCTCAAAGGCTAGCTCTTTACTGCTAATACTTGTTTTTACCCCAACTCGGATAATTCTGGCAAGTGCTGGTTGGACAATGGTTTCACCAACGAGTATATCCTTGGTTCGGTTCCAAACAACTTCTTTAGTTCCCAAGTTTCCTTCTTGCTCGACCACACGGGAATCCGCCTCCAAGCTATCATCCGCCTGATAAATCGTGTCAAACGGTAGCACTTCCTGGCGCGTTTCCAACAAATCCCGTGTCCCTACTCGTACAATCTGATTGATAGCAGGCTTACGCTCGAGACTCGGTGTGTTAGCTGTGATTTCCCCTGTTACTGGATCTAAATGATAGGTAACCGTTGTAACTTCTAAGCCTTTTTGGCCTAAAACTTGGACTTCTTCTTGACCAACATCCAAGTCAGCTGTTTCCTGACGGATTTCTTCAAAGTCCAATTCGCGACTGCTAATGCTTGGCTGAGTTCCGACCCTTACCAGCTGATCAAGGGGTTGCTGCACCAATGTCTCACGGATCAGCTCATTCGTTAGTGGGTTCCAGACAATTTCCTTCTGGCCAACAACGCCATCCTGATCAATAATCCGTGAACCAGCTACTAAACTGTCATCGGCTTGGTAACGAACCTCAAAAGGCACGTCCTCTTTGCGAGTCACAGAAGGTGTCTTACTGCCTACTAAAATGACCTGACTAATAGCCGGTATCCGTTCCACAACCGGTGTATTGGTCAAGACAACCCCTGTTGTTGGATTTAGACTATAGGTGGTTGTTTTCACTTCAAGACCTTTTTGGCCTAGGGTTTGAATCTGTTCCTGCCCTTCTTCCAGACTCGAATCTGGCCGGCGGATTTCCTCAAAATCAAGCTCACGCGTGGTAATTGTTGGCTTTGTCCCAACCCGAATAATCCGTGGGTTCGGTTCAAGCAGTAAAACCTCACTGACCAACTCGTTTTTGCTCTGATTCCAAATAACTTCTTTAAAGCCATTCTCCCCTTCTTGTTCAACAATTCGAGAACCAGCGAGAAGCTGTTCATCGGCTTGGTAACAAATACTAAATGGGATCTCTTCGCGACGTACTTTCAAGACATCCTGCGTTCCCACAAGAAGGATTTGATCGACAGCTGGTCGGACTTCTACTACTGGAGCATTAGCTGTCACTTGACCGGTCATTGGATCCAAGTGATAGGTAACTGTTGTAATCTCTAAGCCTTGTTGGCCGAGAACATGGATTTGTTCCTGCCCTTTCTGAAGCTTGTCTGTCTCTTGACGAATCTCTGCAAAATCCAACTCACGACTGGTGATAGTCGGCTTGGTGCCCACACGGACAATCCGATTCAATGGAGGAACCACAACTGTCTCACTCACCAACTCATTCTTATTGGTATCCCAGACAATCTTGCTAGAACCTGGCACTCCCTCTTGAATAACCTGAATCAGACTAGCGGCTAATTGTTCATCCGCCTGATAAATCGTCTCAGGAATAAGATCCTGATACCGAAGCTCCAAGCTCTCCTGCTCTGGTAGAGGCTCAGGAGTCACGGGAACTTCTGGAACTACTACTGGCGGTTCGGGAGTCACGGGAACTTCTGGAACTACTACTGGTGGTTCGGGAGTCACGGGAACTTCTGGAACTACTACTGGCGGTTCGGGAGTTACTGGAACCTCGGGAACAACTACCGGTGGTTCTGGAGTCACTGGAACCTCTGGAACTACTACTGGCGGCTCAGGGGTCACGGGAACTTCTGGAACAACCACGGGTGGTTCGGGGGTTACTGGAACCTCGGGAACAACCACTGGCGGTTCGGGGGTTACTGGAACCTCGGGAACAACCACTGGCGGTTCGGGGGTCACGGGAACCTCTGGAATAACTACAGGTGGCTCAGGAGTCACTGGAACCTCGGGAACAACCACAGGTGGCTCAGGAGTCACTGGAACCTCTGGAACAACCACAGGTAGCTCAGGAGTCACTGGAACCTCTGGTTCTACAACTACCGGTGGTTCTGGAGTCACTGGAACCTCTGGTTCTACAACTACCGGTGGTTCTGGAGTCACTGGAACCTCTGGTTCTACAACTACCGGTGGTTCTGGAGTCACTGGAACCTCTGGTTCTACAACTACCGGTGGTTCGGGGGTTACTGGAACCTCGGGAACTACTACCACGGGTGGTTCGGGGATTACTGGAACCTCGGGAACTACCACTACCGGTGGTTCGGGGGTCACTGGGACTTCAGGAACAACTACCACGGGTGGTTCTGGAGTCACTGGAACTTCTGGAACAACTACCGGTGGCTCAGGGGTCTCTGGGACTTCAGGAACAACCACTACCGGTGGCTCAGGAGTCACTGGAACCTCTGGAACAACTACGGGTGGTTCTGGAGTCACTGGAACTTCTGGAACAACTACAGGTGGTTCTGGAGTCACTGGAACCTCTGGTTCTACAACTACCGGTGGTTCTGGAGTCACTGGAACCTCTGGTTTAAGAGTCTCAGCTGGTTTCGTTGGCCCTACAGGCACTGGCTTAGGGGTTACAACTGTCGCATCTGTTTCTTCACGGTTCGGAGTTGTTGGCCCCAAGACCGCTGGTACATTCAAGACAAATGACTCTGGATTTGACAAGGAGTCCAAACGGTTGATGGACTCCAATTGAAAGGACCCGCTTGTCTTTAAGGGCAAGATATTGCCCAACTGATCAACTTTTAAATAGCCAATATACTTGTGGCCTGGAATCTCTAACGGCAGGGGTAGTTGGCCATCTGCCTGGCTGCTAACCGTTTGATTGTAGTGGGCCAATTTTTCATTGATTAAAGCAAAGGCATCTGTCGCTAGCACCGCACTTCCAGCAGTCGTCACTAAAAGCACCGAAGCAATTTTTTGCTTTTTGTTTTTACCAAAGGCTAAACCGATAATCAAAAAAGCCGTTACACCAAGCCCAAGGAGTACATTCGCTTCCTGACTACCTGTGTCAGGAAGATTGTCAAGTGCAGCCTCCTTATCCAAGCGATAAACCAGATAGTAGTCACTCACCTCTCCCTCATGATACTTGGGCAATTCGCGAATAATGAGTTGCTGTTCTTGCTCAGTTAACTCATCTTCTGTCACATATTTATAACCAATTCCAGCAACACCCTGGTCATTAGCCCAGACGGCCTGCTCTGTGACTGGTAGAAATACACTTCCAATCGTTGTCGATAGGAGTCCTACCGATAATTTTCTCAACGAAAACCGCTGCAGTCTTTCCCGATTCATTAACGTCCCTCTTTATTTCAATATTTGATCGACATCTAGTCATTTAAGAATAGTTTCTACAGAATGCTAGGACAAGGATTGCACTTCACCTATCAGCTATCAGCCATTCTTAAATGCCTCTAAATCTGACTACCGAATACTCTTCATCTGAGTTCACACTGCTAGCTAGAACTTCCCTAAGGCGTCTCACCTCCGTGCAAATTGAAACAAGTCTGAGTATCCATTCAACATTCTATACTTATAAGAATAGCACATCCATACCACTTTTTCAAAAAATCCTATCAAAAAGATTAAGTTACATTGTATATGTGTGCAAAAATACTTTTCTTTCACCTATACAACGCAGGCATCACTAAAGTGAAGCAAGTCAAAGCTAACAAAATAGAAAGAAAAATAGAAAGAGCATAAGAAAAGAGGCTGGATATTAATCCAACCTCAAGCGCTTATTTAGCTTTAAAATAAAGCACAATCGATGCAATCCCTTGATAAATAAAGGTAAATCCAATCATGTAAGACACCATCAGAGCCGTAAACAAGGGAGTCGTCATCATCAGGCTTCCTGTAAAAATCCCCAAAATACCAGTCCACATCAAAGTTGATCCGGCAGCACGGTCGAGTTTTTTCACATCGAAACTCATCATCAGACGAGTAATTCCAGAAATTAGCACCCAGAAAGCAATCATGGTTGCCATAAAGAGAGTCCGAGCACCAAAACCATCTGTCAAGAGCATGATAGCCAAGAAGGCTGTGATGATTCCGTTAAAAAGACTCCAGCCACTCTTCCACTCATTGGTAAAATATTGCACCACATGGCTGATTCCATCAACTAAGAAGAACAATGCAACCATTGTCCCAAGACCAGCCAAGGCCATACCGGGATGACTCAAAACCCAGAAACCAGCCAAAAGACTAAGAATCCCAACCAAAATCAACAACCATGAATAACGTCTAAACATTTTACACTCCTTTAACTAAAAATAATCAGCTCTAGCCAAGTCTCTTCTATATGAATTGTTGAGACGGATCTTCTGAGTCTGATTCTAAGTAGGCATTACCTTGGACTAGTGTATACTATCTCAATAAAAAAACAAGATTCACCATGAAATTTTTTTAGAAAATTGCATGAAAAAAGTTCGTTACACGTCTTGATTTCAAATTGTAAGCTGAAGCGATTTCTTTCCCTCTCTCGGCCTAAAGGCTTGTTAAATGACTTTAGTTTATCGATGAAATGAACAAAGTTTATGCCTCTGTCAATTCTTTTTATCCGACATCAGATTTTTCAAGCATAAACATTTTTAGCCACCACCAGGCTATGGGGTTTTTCAAATTCCGTTTCCAGGTAGGTCTGGTAAGTCCCCGGTGCAATAAATCCTTTTGGACTTAGAATATCTGTTCCTGCTTGACCAACAATGGTATCTGCTAGCAAGGCACAGTTGGTACTGAGAACGAAGTAGGTTTTAAACTTAGATTCCTTAAATTTATAGAGCTCTCCATTGGTCTCATGACGGATTTTATAAGCATAAGTGTGCTCTTCTACCCCATCCTCCTTTTGCACTTTGGTCACAGGTGGTTCCCAAGGAAGTAAGATTCGATCTAAGTCAGCCAAATAAGACTGGACCGCCTCTTCCTGCTCCCGAGTTAAATCAATTTCATAGCCAAATAGAGTCTTTTGACTTTCCCGCTTGCATAGATCGATGTAAGATTCTCGGTCACATTTGTAAAGCACCCCATCCCCCACCATTCCAAATAAACGCTCAGAGGAAGGATCGTAGGAACCGTAGGATATCACGCGCCCCTGGTAACAAAGATCAACGTGCCCAACCGCTGCAAAAAAATTGGTCTGGGCCGTATGAATAAAAACTTCGATTTGACCAGTCTTCTCCTTCTTCGATTGATTGTATGCTTCTGCCGCAGATTCTTCTGCATTCTCCTGTAAAAATTTATTTAAACGATTGAGAGTCGCAGCTGGAATTAAAGCCGTTAAAAAAATGGGAAGGGTCACCCGTACCCTGCGTTTTAAATGGTTCTGTTGCATTTCCTGTTCAAAGAACAAACCATCCCGTAAGCGAGTTATACCTAAGGTTACCAAATACCAACCCAAAAGTAACAGCTGAAATTCATTAGCATCATGGTAGGGAGAAAGACTCCAAACACCAAAACCAGTCATGATTAGACCATCTGTCAAATACCGAAATAGTTTGGGAATCCCATTCTGTCGATACAAGAACCACGTCACTAAATTCACAACACCGGTAAAAATTTGATAGAAGGCAATCGCATAAACCAATAAATAGACTGCCATATTCTCCAACAAGGCAATCTCTCCGAAAACCAACGAAACCACCAACTTGCCCAAGGTAATCCAAAGGTTCTCCTGGACTTCCTTACGTCCAAACCAACGATTGATCAAAGTCCAAAGAGCTGAGCCAAAAATATATAAAAAGAAAAGCTGATACCCCACCTTGGGCACCACCTGTCCTCCCAGAATCAGAAAAACTCCAAGAAGAATCACAAAAATCCCCTCAACAATAGCCTTACGTCCACTCTGACCTAACCTTGCCAAACGTATCATAAAACCTCCAAAAATTTCAAATTACAAATCATTATAGCACAAATCAAAAATAAGCAAAAAACGGTATAAAATCAAGAACTAGCCTTGCTCACGACTTTATCAGTTAATTTTTTTACAACATAGGCCAATCCCTTGTGGCTCAACGTTTTCAGAGTTTTCAAAACCTATTTTCACTGTTGTATATGATTTTAGAGCCTATTATACGTCTTTTTTGAATTAAAAAGTAAAGTACAAGAAAACGTTTTCCAGATTTTCGTCAATATGTAGACATTTTTTATAAATATTAATGAGAACGTTTGAACTTATCTGAACATTCCATATACAACAAGAAAATCTGTACTTTGGCAAGGTGTAATCCCTTGTGCCACAAGGAGTTTCACGATTTTTTATTTCAATTAGGTGATAAAGTCGGGATTATAGCACAAATCAAAAATAAGCAAAAAACGGTATAAAATCAAGAACTAGCCTTACTTTCATACCGTTTTCAAAACATACTAATCTCCCGCCTTCTCCTAGATCAAATAACGGAGGAGAGACAGTAAAACAGACAGGGTGACCAAACAGACAAGTATTAGATAGAAGATTGAGCGTTTGCTTTTCTCGGTTTCCCCTTTTTGATAACGGGCTTCTTGGATTCGTTGTTCGATATCCTGGTTTAACAATGGGTTTTCCTTGGTCATGATTCTTCCCTAACCTTTCAGTAGTGCTTGGTAGTCTGCGACCGTTGCCTGACCGCCTAGTTGCCGTTGTTTCTGAGCTACTACTGCCAGGTCTGGCTGCTCCTTGAGCCAGGTTGCCAAGGTGGCCGGTTCTCGGGAATCAAAGAGGGCTTCTGGCAGAATCAGGGCTGGCTGGTGGCAGGTTGTGTCAAAGGCGGCTAGGAGCAAGTTGTGCTCGAAGGCCTGCCGGAGGGCTGCCATGATTTCTGAGCCGTGGTTGATGTCCAAATAAATATCACAGGCCTGCAAGAGCCCTTGAATTTGGGACGGTCCAGCATTGGGATAGAGATGAACCTGGGATCGCTGGCCATAGTCCATCAGTTTTGGCGACATTTCGGTCAGGGCTGCGATATGGAAGCGGTAGTCTGGCAGGTGTTCCAAGAGCGTATCCAAGCCCTCCAGTTGATCAGAGTTGGTCAAAACTAAGATTTCCCTGCCATTGCCATTTTCGCCGTGACTTGGATAAATATACCCCAGCTGGGCCAGGGAAGCCTTTTGATCCTCCGCTAGTAAGGCTAACAGATTTTGATAGGCTGTTTCTTTTTGAACCACAATCCGCGTTGTGCGTGACAAATTGCCTTGGAACAGCAACTGCATATTGCCAGGAATCTGATCCTGAAGGTCCTCCTGCCAAAAGAGCAGATCCGAACCTTCTCCTCCTAAATAATAGGCCAGAAGGAAGGGCATGCCCAAAGAATTGTAGGCAATTTGCGACAGATCCAGTCCTGACTGCCGCAGATAAAAGAGGTAAAAGTCAATCTTCTTAGCAAACGGATAGACCTGACCCTGCCACTCCAAGAGCAGGTCGCCAGTCACCAGATTCTCCATCAAATAGGGGCGCTGGTCGGCATCAAAATACTGCTTGTGGGTCACTTCCAGCTCCTCATTAAAGTAGGTTTTGGCAAATAGACGCCCCCAGCGATTGTAGTGATCCGCCACCATCACCCGCCCCTGATCATTCAGCCATTCGACCGTCTTGACCAAGCGCAGATGCTTGGGTTCCTGATAGTAAATCGTTGCCTTCTTTTGACCATAATTCCAGATTTCTCCCTGCTGATTGGTCCCCGTAATCTGCCAATATTTGGGAACCGGCACTTGGTTAAAATAAAGAGGGGATGCTGTCTCCTCAGATTGGCCAGCAAAGAAGGCAAAAGGAGAAGTAAAGCCATCTGGCAGGAAACCATCATCCTGCAAAACGACACTGACGCCTCCAATCTCCGCTGCTTGCAGAGAATAGGCCAAATCCAGACTCTCCTGATTCAAGCGGTCATAGAGTATTAGCATGGCTCACCTCCTCGATAAACTGGGCCCAGGCTTGAGCCAGGTGCTCATGCAGGAAGGGCTCGGCCTTTTGGTAAGAATAGGCTTGGGCCTTCTGTTGCCGGTCCTGCTGGTAATAGGCAATAATCTGTTGGGCAAAGGCCTGGGTCATATAGGCAGGATCGTCCGACTCCGGTCGTGGAATCAAAAAACCATTCTGACCAGAATCCACAAAGGTCTGGTTGCCATAGGGAACATCCAGCCCAATCAGGGGCAGACCTGAGCCAACCGCCTCCATCAAGGTCAGGCCAAAGCCCTCACTGGTAGAAGCTGTCAGATAGACTTCATACTGCTGGTAAACCTCCGCTAAGTGCTGGTGTCCTTTCAGGTGGATGTAGTCCTGAGCCCCAGCTGCTTCAATCATCTGGGTCAGTTTGCGGCGTTCGCCCCCCTCACCATAGATGTCAAAGCGCAATTGCGGCAGGGTCTTTTTGGCTTCAACCACAGCTGCCACTAGCCAATCGATGTGTTTCTCACTGGCCAAACGGGAGCTGGTCATCAGACTGTAGGGCTGACGCGGGCCTTGAGGCTGACGCAATTGGCTCAAGCTACCCACCGGGATGGCTGTGATCCGCGGTTGGTGCTGGCTGTAGGTCTTAAATTGCTGCTCCAAGACCTCTTTTTGTTTTTCCGTAGAAGTAATAAAGGCATCCACTAAATGCGCATTGGTAAATTGGTATTCATAATAATTGTTCCAGAGCACATTGTAATCATCTGTGCCCTTGGCATTGTAATGCTCCGCATGAATAACCACTACCAGCTTGGCTGGTCCCTTATGGGCAAAAACGGCCTGACCAATACCGCTGGCCCGGTCCAGGATCAACAGATCCTCGGGTTCCAGTTGCAATTGTTCCAGCAGGAAGGCAACCAGGGCCTCCTTCCCATAAAGGATGCGATCAGCAAATCGGAAAATCGACTGCTGGTTGGAAACCAGCTCCTCATAAGCCACACTGCCATCCTCATTGAAAAACTGCCGTTGATAGAGCTGGGGCTTGTCATTCAGAGGGGCATAGTACTCGCTAAACATACGGGTATAGCTATAGTAGTCCTTGCGAATCAAGTTACCCTTGGACACATACTCCACGCGCTGGACATACTGCTCCTCGTCCCCACACAGGCTGGCATTGACATAAAAGTCTGGCTCCAAATGATAGCGCAGCAACTTGGGACCGGTCTCCGTCCTAAGAATCGGACTTGAGAAGGTCGCCTCTAAGTCGGCCTTGGAAAAGGTGCTGGGAGCAATCGAAAGATCGGTAAAAAAGCTATAGAGCCATATCACTTCCTCATCCTGAAAGCCAATATTGGCCGTGAAATGCTGCAGGTTCTCCGTTTGGAACAGATCCGTAAAAATAAACTTGGCCGGCTGCTTTAGTTCACGGAAAATTTGGGCGCGATAGGCCTGGGCATATTCGACCCCGCTACTGGCCCAGCCAATCCCAAGGTTGATACTGTAAACTGTCATAGTTCCTCTCTTATACAAAGTAGATGGTGTGACCTTTTTCAGGGTCAGCCTCAATGGTACTCAACATGACATTGCGGACAATGCCTTCCTGGACCCGCTGGGCCATCTGGTTGTAAGATTCCAAAGATTCGCGGAAGTATTCGGAAGTCGCATCCCGTTGGGCCACCTGCCGGATGGGCACAAAGGCCTTGAGTTGCTGGAGGGTGTCGACCTGCTCAATCCAGGCTTCATCAATGGCCCGCAAAACAGCCAAACGGAGAAAATCTTCCAATTTATCTTCGGTTTCCAGATCGGCTCGTTTCTGGTCCAGCTCCTTGCGATAGAGGCTCCAGAGATAGTCCTGGACTGCTTGGCCATTCCGAGGATCCAGCTCTTGAAGGGAGGCCTGGTTTTTGTAGGAATAATTGTCCAAGACATAGCGTTGTAAGTCCTTGTGGCTTAGCTGCGGATGCTGGTCCACAAAGTCCCGCAGGACGTCGCGGAAAATCGTATCCATCCGCTCTCTCAAATCGATTTGATTGTAGATCAAGTCATCCCGCAATTGGTAGATGCGCTGGCGTTGAATCCGCAAACTCTCATCAAACTGAATGGTCGACTGGCGGGCTGACTGAGCCTTGTCTTCACTCTTTTCCTGGGCATGGCGGATGGCCCGTTTAAAACGCCCCCCCTTAAGAGGTTGACCAAAATTGGCCCGGCGGCTATGGTTATGTTTTTCAAAATAACGGTTGATGCCCTTACCACCATACTGGACCAAAAGCTCGTCTTCCAAACAAACAAAGAATTGACTCAGACCGGGATCGCCCTGCCGACCGGCACGTCCCCGTAGCTGCCAGTCAATCCGGCTATTGGCCATCCGTTCGGTTCCAACCACAGCCAGACCGCCCAGCTCAGTGACGCCTGGCCCCAATTTAATATCGGTTCCACGACCGGCGAGGGAAGTGGCCACTGTAACCGCTCCTAGCTGGCCCGCTTCCTGAATAATTTGCGCTTCCTTAGCGACATTTTTAGCGGTTAAAACACTATGGGGGATTCCTTCTTGCAGCAGCATCCGCGAGTAAATCTCCGCAATATCAACCGTTCCTGAAACCAGGAGCACTGGCTGTTGGCGCTGGTGCAGGTCCCGCACATAGTTCAAGGTCGCCTGGAGTTTTTCCGGCAGGGTCACATAGATTTGATCCGGATAGTCCACCCGTTGGATCGGCGAGTTGGTCGGAATAACAACGACGGGCACCTTATAGGTGGCAATCAACTCATCCTCGGCCATTTTTCCAGTCCCGGTCATGCCCGAAATCCGGGGGAACATATTAAAGAGACTTTGGTAGGTGACCGATGCGACCGAGCGGGAATCCTTGCTGAGGGGAACCCCTTCCTTGGTCTCCAGGGCCTGGTGAATCCCCGACTGCAAACGCGTCCCTTCCAGGACACGACCTGTCCGATTGTCCAAGAGCTTGACCTCTTGGTCCTCAACCACATAGTCCACATCCTTTTTATAGAGATGGTGGGCTCTGAGGGCTAGGTTAATATGGCGGTTTAATTCAAAGTAGTCCGCCCCATAGAGATCGGGGACATCAAAGTAGGCCTGGGCATAGTTAATACCAGCCTTGGTCAAAAAGACCGCCTTGTCTTCCTTAAGATGGCGGAACTCCCGCTCCGCTTCCAAGGTTAAAACAAACTGATTGGCAACCTGGTAGAGGTTAGACTGAACCCGAGGAAATCCCGAAATAATCAAGGGCGTCTGAGCCGCATCTAAAAGCACTGCATCCGCTTCATCGACAATAACATAGTGGAAGGGCCGAAGAAATTTATCGGCCTCATCTGCCGCCAAATTATCCGCTAGATAGTCAAAGCCCAGGGCGGTACTGGTTGTGTAGGTAATATCCGCCGCATAGACCGCCCGCTTGTCGGCAACCTCAACCTCGTCGTCGGAGTCAAAGACCCCAACCCCCACAGTCAAGCCCATAAATTCATAGACCGGCCCCATCTCCTGGGCATCCCGCCGGGCTAGGTAGTCATTGGTCGTAACCAAAATAGCTCCCTGACCGGTCAAGGCATTAAGGTAGAGGGGCATGGTTGCCGTCAGGGTTTTGCCCT
This sequence comes from Streptococcus danieliae, assembly GCF_013415245.1. GTDB lineage: Bacteria > Bacillota > Bacilli > Lactobacillales > Streptococcaceae > Streptococcus > Streptococcus danieliae_A. The sequence goes on from NZ_JACBXX010000145.1 coordinate 17,660, forward strand.
CCCCCGTTTTCATTTCGGCAATCGACCCCTGATGCAGGGCAATCGCTCCCATAACCTGAACATCAAAGGGGAAGAGGCCCAAGACCCGCCGACTGGCTTCTCGGACGGCCGCATAAGCCTCCACCAGTAGGTCATCCACACTGGCCCCGGCCGCCAAGCGTTGCCGAAAGGCCGGCGTTAGCGCCGCCAACTCCTGATCGGTCAAGCCCGCCATTTCTTCTTGCAAGTCATTAACCCGATCGACCAGCCGGCCAATCTCTCGCAATTTTAAGCGATTTAATAAGGATCCTTTTTCTTTCATATCAAATTGTTTTTACTAAATTTTGAACCAAATACAAATCAGCCGGCAACTCCTCAGCCAGATACCGCTTTTCAAGCGGTTTGTCTAACTTAAAGGGTTGGGCATCCTCGAGGGTGTAGATGGAAATTCCTTTCACCACTAGCCGACTAGCTCCTGCACTCTTTAAGGTAAACTCATAGCTAAAAGCCGCTTCTGGATAGTGGATTGTCCCCTGGTGCTGGCGTAGCACCTCAAAGCCCAGCTGCTCCCCCTGACGATTAAAGTAGGTCACTTCCAGAAAGAACCGGCCCTGGGGTTCTGCATCAATGTCCAGTTCTAGTCGATACTCCTGGCCAGGAACTAGCAGGGGCAGGTTGGGTGAAGTCCGCTTGACCTGGTAGTTGGTAGCTGAATAAAAGCGGCAAATCAATTTCCCTGATGCCATCCGCAGATTTTCAAACACAGCCCCGTCCTCGCCAAAGGCCAGGCTGGTCCCATAGAGATAAGCATCTCCGCTGTAAACCTGGTCCCAGGTCACCCGGTGTATCAAGTGTTTACTCATCCAATTTTCCTTCCATACCCATCTTCTAACAATTGCACATACTGCCGCATAAACCACTTATTGATGGCTGGGCTATTGTCATTGTGGCGTCCCTCATAGCCCTTGGTGTAGATGTGGGCGCCCTTATCCGCCAGCGCGGCAATCAGCCTGCTGGTTGCCTGCCCATCATAATCATCATTTTCCATATAGGCAATAGCAAAGGTCGTCTGCTCAAAGGCCGATTGGCTAAACTTATCCCAAAAGCGCTGGTTCAACTCCTCCAGGTGGCGATCGTCCGTGCCACCGGTCACATTGCGCAAGACATCGGCACTGGTTTCAAACTCATCGGGCCGTTTGAACTTCATGGCCCCAACCGTATCCCCAATATTGGTAAAGGGTTTGCCAATCACCACCGCATAGGGGTCAAAATCTGCCGCATAGTAGAGGGCACCAAAGGTTCCCATGGACAAGCCTGACAGGATCAAGTCCTTTTTGTCAAAGCCTAGATAGTCCAGGGACTCTTGAATAACCGCTCTAATTTTGGCCTCCAATTCAGAGGAACCAATATAGAAACCGCCACCTTCGAGACGCGGATCGCCAATTAAAAGGAAGGGACCCTTGAGCGACTTCATGATGCCATAGCCCTCAAAGCCCTCTGCCGTCCGGAAACCCGAGAAATAAACATTGAGCGGTGGCTTGAGGTCACCAGGGTTGAAATAGTAGATGAACTCTTGCTTCTTAACATCGCTGTAACGCTCACCACCCAGAACAAATCGCCCCATACCTAAGCGTGAATAGCGCCAATGGAGTGGGCCGAAGCCCAACTCCCCCTGACCCTTGGCCCAGACAGAAATGGAATAAAAGCCAATGTCTGGATCTTGGGGGAGAATATGAGGCTCCTCCAACTGCTTCTCCTCTAAAAAGAGGGAGGGCAGGTAGGCCTGGATGCTGCCCTGACGCATGGGCGTAATCTCTAGTTTAATTTCGGGATTGCCTGAGATTTTAAAATGCTCCAACCAGATTTCCAGGGCAACCGGAAAGTTGCTCAAATTATAGCGGTAGGTTAAGAGTGGTTGAAAATCCTGACCAAAATCCCCCTGGAGATGAACCGCCACCTGGCCATCATAGGAGACCTGCCCCTGAAAATGCGGGCTCAGGTCGATATCGGCCAATTTGAGCTTGGCTCCATACTGGCTCCCAAAATGGGTCAACTCTAAAAACGCGATTTTGGTCTGGGCATCTCCGGAAACTCCCAATGGACGTAGACGTTTCCGCCGAAAGATCCCATAAGGCGCTCCCTCAGCCACAGAAATCCCTTCATCAAGATAGAGACCATAGGCTTCCACCAAATTCATCAAAGGCTCTAGCGCCGCTTCCTCGACTGGCTCAGCCAGCACCACCGCATCAAAACGCAGACGGACCTTAGCCGGAGCTTGCCCCTCCTTGGTAGGCGGGAGGGCCGCCTGAGCTGCCGCTCGTAAGTCCTCCAAGTAGGGAATCAGATTGTCAATCGTGGTCCAATACCAGTCTAACCCTGCTGGAACTTGTTCAACTTGCTCAGCCCAGGACTGGGAGCCAATTTGTAAGATTTTCATAGCTATGCTTCCTCATTGAGTAATTCTTGCCACTGTTCAAGAATGCGGCCGCTGGTATAATCTGCCATTTTTTGAACCGTGTAGACCAGGGATTTGTTCCAATTGGCCAAACCAGCTAGGTAGAACTGGAGAGCGCTGGCTAAATCGGCATCCGGACTTAAGATCCAGCCATTTTTTTGATGGCTGACAAAGTCTGTTTCCACTCGGTTAATCTGAGGTAGGCCTGCCGAGATACTGGCAATTTGCGTATAAAGATCCGGCTCGGCTCCCAAATCCAAGACCAACCGGGCTGAATCTAGAGCCTTGATAATCTCTGTCTCATTGGTCAAGAGTTCAAAGTGAATCCGGGAGAGTTCTAAGACCTGGTCTTCTTCCAATTGATTTTCATTGCCTTCTTCTGCCACTTGGAAAAAATCATCGGGATCATAGTGGCGGTAGATTTCTTCGGTGATCCAGGTTTCCAACTCGTTGAAATTCCGCATCCGGTCAAAGGTTACTAAGGCCAAGGAGACATCCCCTTGTTGGGCCATAAAGGCCAATAGAACCTTCAGGGTGTCTTGGAGTTCCTCCTGGGACAAACCATCCATGTAGCAATAAATTTTCTGGTCCCGCAGCATCTGACTGTGGCCCAGGCGCAAACGGGTATCGTAAGGGGGGATCCGCAGGAGTGCTTTTGAACTTCTGCCAGCAGCCGCCAGCAAGGGACGCAAGGTTTCTTCTTGTTTTTCCCGATCAACCACCACCAAACTCGCCTGCTCCAGCAAGGCGCGATTGGAAGGCGTTTCCTCAAGCGCTAGGCGATCGCCAAAGAAAGAAAAGACCTTCTGCTGCTGAGGAAAGACCTCCAAAATCAGGTCATTATGCTGGGCATGACTGGCCACCACCAAGGTATCCTGGTCTCCCACTTCAGCCTGAGCCAAAACCTCCAGACGTTCCCGAATCAAGGACGGCCAATCTGCATAATAGTGCTCCTGGAAGGAATGATCGGCATAGGGATTGACCTCGATCTGACCAGCCTCCTGGGGCTGCAGGTGCTCCCGCACCTGCCACATCCCACTCTCATTCAGGTAATCCTGATAGACTTCACGCCCCTCCGCATCAAAATAGAGGATGGACGAGAGGAAGCCCCGATCGTCAAAAAGGTAATGCTTGGTCAGACGGCCCGCTTCTACAAATTCAATGTAGAACAAATTGCCATCTTGGGCAAAATGAATCGTGGCTAAATCCACACCCTCTAAGCGAACCAGCACTGCAAAAGGGCTGTATAAAAACTGCACCCCGTCCGGCCAATTCAAGTCCTTGAAGGAAAAGGGCCGCACATGTAAGGCTGAGATATTCTGAATATCATCAAAGAAAGACCAATAAGGAGTCTGTAGCAGCCCCTGTTTATGCAGGTAATAGCGAAATTGAGGCTGATAATTCAAGACCAGCAAGCGGACCTCTTCTTCCGCCTGATGAAACATTTTCAGCTGGTTCACTGTGTCATCAAAGGTCATCCGCTCCAAGATGCGAAACCAGAGCTGGGTATTGTGGTACCAGGGGCGGCTCTGGTTGTACCAAGAAGGAATGAAATAAAACATGGCAGGTCCTTTCTAGTTTAAATAATAGGTTGATACTGTTTCCAACTTTGAATCGTGTTGACCTGCTCAATCACCCCCAAAAGCAAGCTGGAAACAATATAGGCATTGTTGATCAGGAGGGCAATGCTGATAGAGCCATCCTGTTCGCCCTGCAGCAACAAGAACAGCAAGGGGAGGCCCCCAATTACAATCACGGTCACAGCACCAAACTGTGCCAGACTATTGACCTTGCCCTGGATAAAGGCCTTGGTCGCTTTCCCTGGCGGAATCCCTTCAATATAGTCGCCGTTATTCCGCATATTTTTCGCAATATCAAAAGCATCATAATTGTAATAAGCAAAACCAATTGCCAAAACATACAAGAGAACTACGTAGAAAAGGGCTCCCGGCAACTGGGTCAAACTGAAGCTCAGGGTTAAGGCTTTTAACAGCTCGCTTTCTGGATAGAAGAAACGGAGCCCATTTAAAAGATAGGCCGGCAACATCATCAAGGTCATCCCATACATAAAGGGTAGGGCTCCCGCCGGAGTCACCCGAATGGGCAAGTAGCTCTTCTGGTTGTAAGAACTGTTGATCCCCACCCGCTTAATCGGGATCCGGTATTCTCCCCGGTAGAGGGTTACCGTCATCAGCACCAAAGCGCTATAGACAAGCACAAACAAGACGATTTGCCCGACCAGTCCCCAAGAAAAACCAGTCTGCTCAGAGAGGAAACTGAGACCATTTTCCAGAAAGGCCAAGATCATATTGACCAAGATCAGAATGGTCATCCCTCCCAAACCACGCTCGGCATTCCGATTGCCCAGCCAGGTCAGAACGACAGAACCAGTTATCAGAATCAGCAGGGTCACCCCGATAGCCAGCCCATCTCCCGATAGGCCCAAAAAGGTCAGCTCGCGTAAAGTGGCCGTCGCCGTCAAACCCAAACCTTGAATAGCCGCAACCACCAAGGTCAACAACATCCGATACCGATAAACCTGAGTCTGGGTCTGGTTTTTAAAGAGATTAAAAACCGTAAAGAAACGCCACAGGATAACCGTGGTCATCCAAGGACTCAAACCTAATGAGAACAGGGTCATGGCTGAAATACGAGCACCGGTAACCGTCGCCAGATTATTTAACAAACTATGATTGGCCACTTCCTGATTGACGACTGCTGTTGGAACTGGTAAAAATCGGCCAATCATATAAACCAGTACAATCACTAGGGTCCAGGCGATTTTTCTCAGTAAAAGGCTACTGGCCCATTTTTTTCTGATAGTATACATCCTTTATCCATTTCTGTTTTTTCAGACTCGTTGATACTCATTCAAATTCAAAATCTGAAAAAATCCATTCTCTATGGACAATAGATTTAAGGTCAGACCAATGCAAACTTTGAATCACTTCTTGTAGTTTATCAATCACGTCCTCAAGTGTTTTAAAGGC
>NZ_JACBXX010000135.1 GCF_013415245.1 Streptococcus danieliae
TCTTTTATAGTAAAAGGTAATTTTGATATTTTTGTCTGTAATTCCGAGTAATTCTGTGGTATTATGAATAAGTTCCATATGATTCTCCTAATGTTGGTTTCGTCGCTATTCATTATAGATCATGTGGAACTTTTTTTGTATTTCAAAAAGCCCTATAATCTCTATTTTGGGTCGTTACCCACTACAGAGATTATAGAGCCTTTTCTTTTACCTTCAGTTACGAAAAAAGGTTCTTTTGCAAGTTGTGTGGAATTCCTGAAAACCGATAGTCATGGAATTTGATAATTGTAGCTTTTTAATGACTGTACCCTGGCTTCTTTCGAATTTCTATGAGATGCTTCCCCTGTGGTGGGGGACGGCAGCGACCTCTAACGAGTTCCATGCCTTAGTCGGGAACCGAAGTTTCCCGACTCCCCCCGATTCCAAGCTGGCAAGCTTGGAATCTTTTCACCACTAGGTTGCGCATTTCTTCTAATTCTTCAGAAGCCTATGATACACGCCCTCCCCTCTAGAGGGGAGGATTTTTAGATAGAGTGGACAGCAGGAGATTGCATCCAGTAAACTCTGGCAAATAAATGCTCATGTTTCCGATAGCCGAAAGCAGAGCGCTTCAGAAGCTTAATTTTATTATTAGTTCCTTCAACGAGGCCATTATTGTAAGGCACAGAAAGGGCTAGACGGATAGATTCCTCCTTCTTTAAAAGAAAAGCTAGCTTATCACGAAAGCTTTGAGGGAGGAGCTCTGAATTTTGGCTCTCTCGAATCAAGTCAAAAAAGTAGTCCGCATTTCTTTCCTTAAAATATCCAAGTAGCAGTTGATAAAGGTTCCAAGTTTCCATCAACACAGGGCTATAATTGGCCAGTTCTAAAGCTATATCTTGTGCTGATACATAACGATT
>NZ_JACBXX010000230.1 GCF_013415245.1 Streptococcus danieliae
TATAGTCGTTTAGCTTATAAACCGTATATGGTATACTTGTCTTATGGCATACGGAATTGATTTTAGAAAACGTGTCCTCGCTTACGTAGAAGAGGGACATACACGTCAAGAAACTGCAAAACTATTTAATATTAGCACGAATACTTTATACACCTGGGAAAAGCAACAACGAGAACAGGGACATTTAGAACGTAAGAAGCGTGTAGCTAAGTCTAGAAAAATCCCCTTGGATCAATTAAAAAACTTTGTTGAGGAAAATCCAGATGCCTTTTTAAGGGAGATTGCAGAGCATTTTTCTTGCAGTATTCCCTCTGTTTGGGCTGCTTTGAAGCAAGTGAATCTTACTTTAAAAAAAGACGACTAGCTATAAAGAGCAAGATCCGGAAAAAGTTCATAACTACATTGAGGCATTGGCAGTTTTAGAACACTTACCAATTGTTTATATTGATGAAACAGGTATTGATACTTATCTTTATCGTAAAAATGCCCGTGCACCAAGAGGTGAGAAAGTCTATGAGAGCGTTAGTGGTCGTCGATTCAAACGAACATCGATTGTATCAGGACAAGTGAATCATAGATTTATAGCTCCAATGATTTATCAAGGGAGCATGACCAGTGCTTTTTTTGTCGAATGGTTTAAGACCCAGCTCTTGCCTTCTTTGGAGGTTCCTCATGTTATTGTCATAGATAATGCAAGTTTTCATCCTAAGAAGATTTTAGATGAACTTTCTATTTGTAATGGTCATTTTTTTCTCCCTTTACCACCATATTCCCCTGAACTGAATCCTATTGAGAACAGTTGGGCTATTTTGAAAAAAGCGGTGACAGAATTGCTTAGAAAGACAGGCGATTTGACTGATGCAATAACATACTATTTAAAAACTAAATGACTATA
>NZ_JACBXX010000234.1 GCF_013415245.1 Streptococcus danieliae
CTCACTTGTTGTAAGACTTGCCCTCGCTTGATTTCGTTATTGATTGTTTGAGGAGCTCTTCCAAGTAGGCGAGCAATTTCTCGATTGGATTTTCCTTCTTTGTTCCATCGTTCAATGTAGCGACGATCATTAATTGTCAAATGTTTTCCTTTTGTTGTATAATTGTTTTGCATCTCTGTGCCCTTCCTTTTGTTTGTGGTGAACAACAAGTATAGCACGGAGGTGTTTTCTTATACCTTACAAAAGGATTTCATTTGACAACAGGGACTTTTGAAGCTGTTTTGAGGGCTAAACCAAGGCTATCATTAGCCTTGGCCAATTAGCCTAACAGCTCCAAACCTATTATCAAATGAAATCAGACAACTCATCAGAATGAGTTGTAGTACTTATCTAGCAGATAGGATGGGTGGCTAACTTCATTTTAAAATTTTTGGCTCCAAACCCTTTACCAGCAGGTTTTAGAAATTCAACTTGTGGGTCGGTGATGAGAATGGCCGTATTGTCCTTATGAAACATGAGTAAATCTCCTTTTAATCTGAAAGTCCGAAACAGATAAAAAATATCTGTACCAACCGGTACAATTAGTATAGCAGGTTTGAGAGCTCCTGTAAATAAGTTTGCTTAGACTGCTTCCATTTTAAAATTGAATCCTCAAATGAGCTTGGCGAGATGCAGGTATAACTCAAGCTAGGCAAGTCGAAGTTAACGCCGTGTGGGATCAAAATAGAAAGAGTATTAGGGGTTTTTGGAGTTCGTGGTATAATCCCGACTTTATCACCTAAAAATAGACAAAGACCAGCTAACCCCTTGTGCCCCAAGGGATTTGGCTAGTCTTTTTTCTTATTTGGGTGTTGTATATGGAGCCTTAGCGTAGTTTTTTAGCTCTTC
>NZ_JACBXX010000147.1 GCF_013415245.1 Streptococcus danieliae
AGACTAGATGAACAAGGCCTAGGTCTAGTAAATTGATTGGCATCTGTTTCCTCCGATTTTTTATCTTTTTATTAGTATATCGGATAATAGGGATTCAAGATAGATACCTCGTTATTGGACGCTTACGCTCTACGAACAGAAATGTGATATGAAGGCGTATGTAGTGGATGAGGAGGCTGAAAGCTCTAAAGTCCCAAAAGGTAGTCGTAACCTATATGCGTAGATCACGAGAGTAAACGAGGAAAGATATACGACTTATCCCGTGAGGTCTCATGAGCGTCGTAGACGTAGTAACAACGAATCATGAGAAGTCAGCCGAACCCATAGTAGTAATGAAGTTTCTGTAATGGAAATGGAGCGAAGGGGCGAACAATTAACCGAAGTAATCCTACTTCACTTGTGTCTGTAAAAGAACGGTCTGATAGAACTGGAGACGGTCACGTATTGACTAGGAGAAGGTTCACGAATATAAGATGTCCCTCAGACACCGAAACAAGAAAGGAATACACACATGTCAGAATTGCTAGATAAGATATTATCTCGGAATAATATGCTTGAAGCCTATTATCAGGTAAAAAGAAACAAGGGTTCTGCTGGTATCGACGGAGTTACCATTGAGGAAATGGATGATTTCCTACGGCAACATTGGCGAGAAACCAAGGAACTTATAAAGCAGAGGAAGTACAAACCTCAACCAGTTTTACGAGTTGAAATTCCTAAGCCAAATGGTGGCGTCCGAAATCTTGGAATTCCTACAGTCATGGACAGAATGGTGCAACAAGCGATTGTTCAAACCATCAGTCCAATCTGTGAAAGACACTTTTCAGAGTATAGTTATGGCTTTCGTCCCAATCGCTCTTGTGAGACAGCTATTATTCA
>NZ_JACBXX010000237.1 GCF_013415245.1 Streptococcus danieliae
CGGACAGTAACACACCAGCTCCAATGGATCAGACTGTTAAAGTTGGCGAAATGCCATCAGCCGAGAAATCAATCGGTAACATGACTGAGCTTCCAGCAGGTACTAAGGTAGCATTCGAAACACCAGTGGACACAAGCCAAGCTGGTGATAAACCAGCTACGGTAGTAGTAACTTACCCAGATGGTTCTCAAGACACGGTTCCTGTGACAGTTAAGGTTGCAGAAAATCCAAGTCAAGCAGACACGAATACACCAACTCCAGCAGATCAAACGGTTAAGGTTGGAGAAACACCATCGGCTGAGAAGTCAATCGGTAATATGACTGAGCTTCCAGCAGGTACTAAGGTAGCATTCGAAACACCAGTAGACACAAGCCAAGCTGGTGATAAACCAGCAACTGTTGTAGTAACTTACCCAGATGGTTCTCAAGACAAGGTTCCTGTAACAGTTAAGGTTGCAGAAAACCCAACCAACACACCAACTCCAGCGGATCAAACGGTTAAGGTTGGAGAAACACCATCGGCTGAGAAGTCAATCGGTAACATGTCTGAGCTTCCAGAAGGCACCCAAGCTGCCTTTGAAACACCAGTAGACACAAGCCAAGCTGGTGATAAACCAGCTACGGTAGTAGTGACTTACCCAGATGGTTCTCAAGACAAGGTTTCTGTGACAGTTAAGGTTGAAGAAAATCCAAGTCAAGCGGACAGTAACACACCAGCTCCAATGGATCAGACTGTTAAAGTTGGCGAAACACCATCAGCCGAGAAATCAATCGGTAACATGACTGAGCTTCCAGCAGGTACTAAGGTG
>NZ_JACBXX010000120.1 GCF_013415245.1 Streptococcus danieliae
CACCACTAAGAAATTCCTTTGGTGACTTGTAGTCCAAACATTTTTTAGGATAATTGTTTATCCAATTTTCAATAAAAGCGACTTCTTTGGGAGTTGTTTCTTTGGTCCCTTTTGGTAACCACCTGCGTATGAGTCTGTTATGATTTTCATTCGTTCCTCTTTCCCAAGATGAATAGGGATGTGCGTAGTAGATATGTTCTTCTGGGAACACTGCGGACAATTGATTGAACTCACCACCGTTATCTGCTGTAATAGATAGAATTTGGTGCTCTTTTAAAATTTGCTTTAGGGCCTGATTTACAGATTGAGCGGTTTTATCTGGAATTAGTCTTATGATTTGATGACGACTTCTCCGATCCGTCATTACCAATAGGCATTTGTTCTTTGCTTTACTCAAGACAACTGTATCAATCTCGTAGTTACCATTCTCTAATCGAAGATTAATTTCTTTAGGTCTCTCTTCAATTGATCTCCCAGCGGGTTTGAAATTTGGACTAGCTTGTTTCCCAATAGTTTTTCTTCTTCTAGGATAAAGCATATCTTTCCTAGTTAATCCAAGGTGGCCATTGTGAATCCAATAGTAAATTGTGGTAACACCTACCTCAATGTTTTTTGCCTTAACCATCATTTCAGGCGAATAGTTTTCATGATGGTAGTGAAGAATTTTGTCCTTCATTTTCTTAGTAAGAATCAGTTTTTTAACAGATCGTTTACGATTTTTCTCGTAATTAGCTTGAGCGACATCGGCTGAATAGACATATTTAAAGAGTCCTTTTCTCACTTGTTGTAAGACTTGCCCTCGCTTGA
>NZ_JACBXX010000238.1 GCF_013415245.1 Streptococcus danieliae
CGCAGGTGGTTACCAAAAGGGACCAAAGAAACAACTCCCAAAGAAGTCGCTTTTATTGAAAATTGGATAAACAATTATCCTAAAAAATGTTTGGACTACAAGTCACCAAAGGAATTTCTTAGTGGTGGCTAATTTCAACTTGAAATTTAGCAAGATATAAAAGATACTATAAATTCATAATTTTTCGTAAGCGCCCAATAACAGGGTACATCAAAAAAACCTCCAAGATTGTAAGCAGCTTGCTTTGAATCTTGGAGGTTTCTTTAACGACAATGCTCTTGTATTTGTTTTGCCCATGGTATAGTCATTTGAAACAAGAACAAGACAATAAAGCATCCAGAAAATTGTCATAATTGGGCAATACTTTTCTAAGGTGTTTTTTCATATGAGCCCATGTATTTTCAATGGGATTATACTCAGGTGAGTAGGGGGGAAGAGGCAAGAGTTTATGTCCTTGTTCTTCGCACAATACTTTTAGACGACTCATTCTATGAAACCTTGCATTATCCAGAATGATAACGGATGGCCTGTCCAAACTAGCTAGTAAAAATTGTTGAAACCAGGCTTCGAAAAAATCACTAGTCATGGTATCTTCATAAGTCATGGGAGCTACAAGTTCACCATCTACTTGACCTGCAACTAAAGATATCCGTTGGAATCTTCTTCCAGATATCTTACCTTCTATCAACTGTCCCTTCAAAGAGCGTCCGTATTCCCGATAGAAATAAGTTTCAAACCCTGTCTCATCAATATAAA
>NZ_JACBXX010000239.1 GCF_013415245.1 Streptococcus danieliae
TTGGTTCTTATGGCCAATAACCTCCTCAAATATGGGAAGAGGAGTACCTAAAAAGAAAAGGAGAGACTCATTTCAACGAATGAATCTCTCCTTTTTATACTTTACGGGACTTTTTGTCCCAAGCTCTGCTTTTATTAACGAAATAATATTCGCTTGAACCTCTTGTTATATACATCTCATGATTAGCACTATAAATGGTAGAGTGTCCATCGAAGTCATAGTGAATCGAGTCATCTTCTAACCGAGGGATATAGTCGAGGTTATCCACAACCATGGCCATAATAGGATCATAGTCAGGATCATGGTCTAGATTTTGTGCATAGTAGACAGAATAGTGGATTAGGTTTCCTCTGAGGTCATAGTAGGTTTTGATGAGGAAGATACAGAGGCTGAGAATACTTATAGTTAGGATGAATTTTTTCATGATGTTTTCCCTTTTACAGGTGGAGTTTGAATAGTTCGATCCTATTGAAAACGTCTGCCGTAGGTGATGTTAAAGAGCCATTGAAGATTTTCACCTTTAGGGGGCTCGGGTTGGATGGCGATAATAGATTCTAGGAGTTCATCGATGAATTTTTTTGCTTCTTTGTAAGCGCGCTATAACCAAGTATATGAAAAAGGTTCCAGAGTTGATTGACTCGGGAACCTTTTTTATTGACAATTCTTCTGTATGATTTCAGACCATGGCAAATAGTCCTCTAGAACCTGTATTG
>NZ_JACBXX010000241.1 GCF_013415245.1 Streptococcus danieliae
TTTTCATTTGGTGATATTTCATATCCAAGGATTTCTTTATAACCTTGATGTGTAATTCCAAGGGCAATATGAATACACTCTTTACTTACAGAAGTCCGACGTAATGGGAGATAAGTGCCATCCAAATAGACAATGGAATAGCGTTTCTGTAGTTTTCGTTCATGGAATGCAGTAACGTTTTCTTGAGTCAACTGGGTGATGTTTGAAACCGTAGCTGGTGAGTAATGATGACCAAACATTTGTTCGATTAAATTTGCGATTTCTCTTGTTGTTACACCTGTTTGATAAAGCTTAATAATCATTTTTTCCAGCTCATCATCTCTTCTTGAATAAGAAGGAATGGCTTTAGGGACAAATTCGCCATTACGATCTCTTGGAATAATGAGGTTTAAAGTTCCGTATTTGGTTTCAAACTTACGTGTGTAAGAACCGTTACGACTATTTCCTGAGTTGTAGCCACTAACATCATAGGGTTCATATCCTAGAACAGAGGTCAACTCTGCCTGTAGAAGCTCATTTATAGCTTGTTCCATAGAAGCGCGGAAAAACTCATTAATGTCTGAATGATTAGCTAGAAATGTTGTTAAATCTGTGATAAACTGGGTCATGGGAATAAATCTTTTCTAGTAGTATTTTTGGTCTAACTCTACTATAACAGGATTTATTCCTTTTTTGCGTTTACACAAGATATTGTACACTCTCA
>NZ_JACBXX010000223.1 GCF_013415245.1 Streptococcus danieliae
TCTATCTGTAATTCCGAGTAATTCTGTGGTATTATAAATAAGTTCCATATGATTCTCCTAATGTTGGTTTGGTCACTATTCATTATAGGTCATATGGGGCTTTTTTTGTACCTCAAAAAGCCCTATAATCCCTATTTTGGGTCGTTACCCACTATAGAAATTATAGAGCCTTATTTTATAGGTTCTTTTGCAAGTTGTGTGGAATTCCTGAAAACCGATAGTCATGGAATTTGATAATTGTAGCTTTTTAATGACTGTACCGTAAGCGTCCAATAACGAGGTATCTATCTTGAATCCCTATTATCCGATATACTAATAAAAAGATAAAAAATCGGAGGAAACAGATGCCAATCAATTTACTAGACCTAGGCCTTGTTCATCTAGTCTGTGGGAAAACAGATATGAGACAAGGAATTGACTCACTTGCTTACCTGATTAAAACTCAATTCCAACTAGATCCATTTTCAGGCCAAGTCTTCCTCTTTTGTGGAAGCCAAAAAGATCGCTTTAAAGCTCTTTATTGGGATGGTCAAGGATTCTGGCTTCTCTATAAACGGTTTGAAAATGGTAAGTTAACTTGGCCTGATGGAGAAAAGAAAATTCTCACTTTGACATCTGAACAAGTAGACTGGCTCATGAAAGGTTTTTCAACTACTCCAAAAATAAATCCCACAAAAAGTCGTGATTTCAATTGTAATGGCG
>NZ_JACBXX010000066.1 GCF_013415245.1 Streptococcus danieliae
GCCTTTAAAACACTTGAGGACGTGATTGATAAACTACAAGAAGTGATTCAAAGTTTGCATTGGTCTGACCTTAAATCTATTGTCCATAGAGAATGGATTTTTTCAGATTTTGAATTTGAATGAGTATAACTCTTCCAACTGAACCAGAGGTCAAGCCAGAACCAGAAACTCCAGTGACACCAGTTGTACCAGTTTCACCAGATACACCCGTAGAGATTGAGACACCTAAACAACCATCAGAGAATACTGATAATGCTGGTTCTTCAAATGAAAAACCAGATGCTGCAGGTGAATCAGAAAATTCAACAGGATCTGATTCAAATAAAATTCCTGAAAATAGTGTAGAAAATGTGTCACATCCGACTCAATCAAATCAAGTAGCTGCTCCAAATGAGGGAACAAACAAGGTAGCTCTTACTCCTAATACAGCTGCTGAATTTGTTAATCCAGTGAATAATCCGGAGTCTAAGGTAGCTGCTAGCTATGGATCATCTGAATCTAAGTATTCAGCACCTGCAAAAGTTCAGGAAAAAGAGGCGGAAGGTAAGTCTAAGTCTGACGACAAGAAAGAAGAGCTACCTTCAACAGGTACGGTTTCCTCAGTCATGAGTGTAATTGGTGCAGCTTTGGCTCCTTTTAGTACAGTTTTGCTGAAGAAAAGAAAGTAGTCAGATAAGCTAGGCTATTTCGGCCTAGCTTGTTGAAATCAGCATCTATTTTAATTTTGAATAGGTCTTTGTGTTTCTTCCTAGTCGTCCGATGTAGATGCTGCTTTGAGCAAGCTAGGGCTAACAAATAGAATTTTAAACAGTTTTAATCCAATTCCAATTCCATTTCCGTGTTTCAAAATAATTATTTGTTTTAGCTTGCTAATTGAATGAAGCAACAGAGTTTTCTAAGAGATATTCTGTTACTTTCTTGAATTTTAGAAATATGAGGGGGAGAGAATGTTTTGGATCTTGTTTTGGTTTTTAGCACTATTTTTAAGTGTTGCTATTATAGTCGCAATTAGTTGTTTTAGACTGTCTGGAGAGATTTCAAGGCAGGAGGAGCAACAAGAGGAAATTAAGAAAATGAATCTTGAGAAAGGGGAATAACAGGTATGAGACAAACTCGTGCGCCTTCAATGAATTGATGGATTAATGGGTTTTTGAATTTTAATGTTACGGAAAGGAGTTTTTATGGAGAAGAGAACCATTTTCTCATTTAGGAAATACGGTAAGCAACTTTGTGCGATTGCTTTAGCTACGATTGCCTTAGCCTTTACTCAGGGAGTATCTGCTGACGAGGTACGTTTGACACAGCCTTATGAACTTCAAATTACAGCTGATATGACTGAGTATCGTCTGCAAGCAGGGGATACACTTTGGGCAGTATCTGAAAAAATTGGCATGAATTTGTCTGATCTGGCAAATTATAACAATGTCGATCTTGCTAAAGGTGAAGATAAACGCTTGCCAATTGGCTTTTTGGTTAAGTGGCCAAAAGATCGTCAATCGCAAAATGGGTCTTTGTTACAGCCTATGAGTGAAAAGCGGAGTGTTCAGTACACCTCTGATTTTGATTTTGAATTAGAGCAGTTGTTTTTGAATAATCAAATTGAATCTGTCGAATCTCATGATGAATTGACTTATGTTCGCTTGAAAGACAGTGTTTCTCAGGATACATTTGAAAATCTTGTCAGTGGAGGTCAAAAGGTGATCACAAATTCTGATAATGAGACGAGCAACAAGTCTACTTTAGTTGAAAAACCAATTAAAAATGTCGAGATGGATCAACAAAAAGAATCTGAAGGCTCAAAACCTGTAGAAGTAGTGAAACCTGAGATTCCTAGTGTATCTGAGCCAGATAAGCCAGCTTCTACTGATAAGGAGGAAGCTAAATCTGAGGGTTCTAAAGAAAACATTGAAAAACCAGTGCAACCAGAAGAATCTATCGAAGTTGAAAAGCCATCTGTATCAGAAGAAGAGAATAATCTTGCTGATAAGATTTATTTCTTGAAACGGTTTAGAGAGTCATCTGATATGATTCTGATTGAATCGAATGGTCGTTTTGGTCTTGTAGATGTTGGTTATTTGAATAAGCAAACAGCTGACAATGCAATCAACTTTATGAAGGATAAAGGTGTCAAAGAACTGGACTTCATTTATTTAACTCACTATGATGTCGACCATTGGACTTTTATGAATACTGAAACTCCGAAAAAGGGTCAAGCTATATTGGGGGACTCAAAAACAGATGTTTTTGGAAGAACAGATTTACTAGATACTTTTAAAATTAAAGAGGTCTATTTGCCTGTTCCTGAGAAAAAAATTCCATATGAGACTCCAGTTCATCAAGAAATTGTAAAAACTTTAGAAAAGTATAAGATTCCTTATTCTTTTAAAGAAAATTTTGAAATGGGAGATTTTGTATTTACAACTTACAACAATACTCCTTTAACGCAAGAAGAACTTGATTTTAATCGTGGTAGGGAAAGTGCCAATTTTAATAGTCGGGGATTGCTTGTTGAAAAAGGCGATTATGATGTTTTGCTAAATGGAGATGTTGAGCAGTATGATGAAAAAGCCGAAGCAGAAACTTTGAATCGTGATACAGGAACAATTGATATTTTGAAGGCTGGGCATCATGCTTATGTTGGAAGTAATACAGATGAGTTTATGTCTGCTATTTCTCCAAAAGTGACTGTTGTTACAAATAGTCGATTATTTGTTGAGGGAGATGAAGAACGTCGTTTAGAGTCTTATTCGCCTCAAGGAGTTTATTTCGCTGGTCTTGAAACAATTGAAGTAGATATGACAAATCTCGATCAAGGTGTAACTATTGGGAATGGTCAAACAGTATATACGACTATTACGAATAATTCAGGTGAAGGTACTCGTTTAGATCGAGAAGCTGCACTTTCTTCATCAGAAACAGCACCAGTTGCTGGTGAAGAAGCATTATCTGATGGTGCAAATTAAAGAAGAGGAAAAAACATGAATACAACTACTAAAACTATTTACGGATTTACTAAATCTAAGGCTTATGGACTTTGTGGAGTGGCTCTTGCTATGGCATTTTTAGGTGCTGGATCAGTTTCTGCTGATGAGGTGACTCCTACTAACTCAGAACCAGCTATTGCTGTAACTGCCCCAATGGACTCTGCAAGTCCAGAAGTAACGACAGAACAACCAGTAGCTCTTGAGAAGGCTGATTTGATTGTGTCAGAAGTGACTTCATCTCAGAATCAACCAACAATTGTAGAATCAACTCCAGCTTTGGCTGAGTCTATTAAACAAGCGGAAACTGCTGGTGTAGAAGTAACGCAAAATCCAACAGTTGATAAAGGCAATGTAAAATCTGCTGATGAAGAATCCGCTAAGGTTGCTGAAATTCAAGCAGATTACAATAAGCAGGCAGAAACCATCAAGAAAGCTACAGAAGAAGCTAAAAAATCTCAATCTGAATATGCAGAAGCTAAAAAAGTTTATGACGAAGCAGTCGCAAAACGTGAAGAAGCTCTAAAAAATCCGAATTATCACACAGAGTCTGACTCTTTTGGAAAACAAGAAATTGATTCATTTTTAAACAGTACAGATCTTGCAGCGCTTTCTTACGTGGTGTTGAGTGATGCAACTCCTGCCCGTGTGGATACCTCTTCTTTGAAGAAAACAACAGTTGAGGAAATGGAGTCAATGGTTGCTAAAACTAAATATGTAGCTCCATCTAATCTTGAAAGCATTGAGCAGATGAAGAAGGGGAAAAACGTACATTTCTATACTGTTTCTAAGGGTGACACTTGGTTGTTTAAAGATGCCTTTGTAGATGCTGTTACTGGTAAGAAAATTAGTATGCAGTATAAGTACCTAGGTGGACGTTTCAAGGGAGAAGAAATTAACACATCAATCCTACAGATTTTGGATGGTATTCAAGTGACACAATCCGCTCAAGAAGAAGAAAATGAGTATGAAGTTGCTTTTCTTGATGAATCAGGTAAGGTAGTCAATGTTAAAAAATTGCTAATTGGTTTTGGTGATATTGATTATGGACAGTATGTTGGTGTCTATTCTGATAGTCTGGATAAAGATCACTATTTGGCAGGAGCTGCTCAAACAGTTACCAAGGATAGAAATGGGTTGCTTGCGACCTCACCGAAAGACTTGCAGATTGCTTCATCAGCTGAAACAGCTGGACAGTTCTGGGTGCTACTAAGTGATTCAAATGGATTCCGGTACAAATTTGGAGAGCCAGCTGTCGGAGGAACTTCAAATCGATTTGATAATTTTATTGGTCAATGGCATCAGTTAGGAAATGTTGCATTCGGACTTGAAATTCCACCTGCTCCAGTAGCTCCAATCAAACCTGAAACTAAAAAAGTAAGCTATACTCTTGCCTCCTACAATAAAGTTGGATCTGTGAAAATTCGTGTTGAGACAGTTGATGGATTTGTCTTTGATGAAGAATCCCAAGTGGATATTCCGACAGGATCTGACTTTGACTCTTCTAAAACCAAAGGAAATCTAGTGAACATTAACGGTCGTCCTTATCGGATTGTGGAGATCAAGGGTGATGAAACTGGAAAAATCGAACTTGGTGAGAAAGAGGTTGTCTATGTTGTTAAACCGCAAGTAACCACAACATGGATCACAGTCGGTGGAGATCCACTTAAAGATCCAAAAACTGGTGATGATCCAGAACCAAATGGTGAGTTTCCAGATTATGAGTTTGTGAAGACTGTTGAAAAGCCAAATGGAGATGTGGAGCATATCTTTAAGAAAGTTGAAAAACCAGTAACTCCAACTCCAGAAGAGCCACAAAAACCAGAAACTCCTAAACCTACTAAACCAGTTGTAACTCCAACAGTGAACAAACCAGAAGTCCCACAAATTCCTGTCAAAGAAGCCCCTAAGCCAGTTGTTCAGGAAGAAATTAAAGTTCTTCCAAATACAGGTACAGCAGCGTCTGGACTAGGATTAATGGGTCTTGTTAGTGGTTTATTAGGTCTTGGCGCAATTGGTAAACGTAAAAAAGATTCTGAATAGCAGCTATGAGAGGGTTCGCCCTCTCTTTTTCTTTGTAATCGTGAGGGAGTTGTAGGGATATTTATGAGTATGAGTGATGTGAAAGTCGGATTTAGAGAAGAATTATTGAACTTGATAAAGCCTGCGGATTGGATCCGGTTGGGTTTGATTATCTACGAGTCTGAAGAAGAGGCTGCTTATCGGGAGACTGAATTTGTCAGTCGTGTTGTGTTTTATAAGATTCAAGAAATGAATTATCAAGAATTTCAGATGATCCTTCCCTACTTTTTTGTTGTAGATGGGGATGAAGCAGAACCCTTGAAAGTAAGAGAAGCAGATTTTCGAGCTTTTAAAGCCAATTTAAGGGCTTCTTTCAATCTTTAATGCCGTATAGAACTAGATAGGGATGAAGAGATTAGGAGGAGAGATGATGGGAATAGATCTAGATGATTTATACAATCAACTGGTTGCTAGTGAACCTATTGGATTTATCGATCCCTTTAATGATCTGGGGGAGTTTGATTATATCCAGATGAAATTTATGGATCCGGCAAACAGCCTGGTTAATAAGTATTCAGGAAAGCCCTATAATGCCATGTGGATCCAAAAAATCGAGGAGATGAGACTTCTATTTATTGCTTATCAAAAAGCCCTTCATAGCCATGATCAGAAGGTTAATTTTCAAAGACGGATTGTCTATGAGTCAAATGATCATTTAGATGCGATTGTGCGTACCTACCTGGAGCTAGGATTTAATTTTAAAGAGATTGAATCCCGTGTATCTATTTCTTATAGGCAGCTGCGGCGAGGTTGGAAAAGAAGTGACTATGTCAAAATGAGCCAGCCAGAATTTTATTCAAAGATAGATTTGTCGCAAGGCCAATATATTTCTCGTGACCGTCTTCCTGAGTCTCTAGGGGCTCCTGAGAGGCTTTTTTAAGACTATGTAGGTGGTTTATATTTAGAAGAAACTTAGGAGTGTCAGAGGGCTATTGTGAGCGATTTGTGATGTGGGATTCAAGAACTGAATGGAAGGAGATAATTTTATTTTGAGGAAAGCAAAAGTTAAATATGTGATTTTTAGTTTTGAGATGGGAGATTATCTTTGTAATGAAGACAATCACATTCTTGTTTTTGACACGTTGGGATTGGCCTATCAGTATCTACAGCTGAGGCATCAAAAACCAGTTCCTGCTCACAGGACGAACAAACTCGTCAATCCAGATGTCTATCAAGCACCGTTTAAATTATTGAAAGTTTGTTAGGAGGGGTTATATTGGAATCTAAAGCGTTTAAAGTTATTCGAGGCTATTATTTGATTGCAGTTGGTCAAGAAGCCTTTGCTCATTATTTTAAAATACCTGAAGACCATGCTAATTTTGAGGGGATAGTTACTGGAGATATTGCCCTTACTTTTTATCAAAATGATGGGAATATAACGAGTATTCCTGCCTTAATTCGTATTGATGGGGTGATTGAAAGTCAGAAGATGGTCAAGGGTTATTTGCAGCGAGAGGCTAAAGATGGGTTCCCCATGTTGCCGATTGTGCATGTATTAGAAAGGAGCCAATTTGATCCTTTGATGTATCGACAGATGATGAATGAATTTCAGAAGTTGAAGAAAGAAATGGAACGGCTAGCTACAGCAAGATACGTCCAAGGAACTATTTTTGATTATTTGGAGGAGGAAAAATAAGTATGAAATTTTTATTGACTGTGTTCCAATTTTGGAAAATGCTTTTAGCTGGATTCATTGTGGTTCTGCTTCTTAGTTTAGCGGGTGTTGGCCTGGTTTCTCTACTGGAAAAGCACTATGTTAGGGATTACAATCAACATTTGACTCAAGAAGTTTATGTGGATGTTGTTGAAAATGAGGATGTGAATCTGGTTTTTTATAAGCGGACTTGTCCTTATTGTAAAGCAGGAAAACAGGCCATTATAGAGGTAGCAAGGGACAGTGATATTCCGACATTTTATATCAATGTTGATACAGAAGATGGGCAGTTCCTAGTTCAAAAATACAAGGTAGAAAGAGCTGCTACTATTGTGCAAATTCGAGGTGGTAAAGTGAAGTTATTTGATTATGCTGCTGAGGATAGAAAGGGAAATATTAAGGCTGACAAGGCAGCTATTCAGGAGGTTTTAAATGACTCGAAAAATGAAGATCAGTAAGTGGGTTGAAACTGCTTTTCAATTTGACAATGAGTTGTGGAGGGTAAGGACACATGAAAATATGGTTGTTTTAGGGAGATTACCTGATGGAATTTTTACCTTGCATCGATTCAATGATGAAGGCGGGCGACTAACTCACATTTCAGAAAGTGAAGCTTTGTGGCTAACACTGGAGCTTGCTCCAGAAAAGATGAACTGTATTTAGGAGGATTAAAATGGGACTCAATGAGCTAGATCCTAAGTTTTTTGCAAATTTAGGTAAGACAGCACCTTATAAGGTAACAGAAATTTTAGGAAAAGATTATCCAGATAATTTTTTGATGCCTGGTGAAGAAAAAAGTTTTCTTGTTTTGAATAAAGAAAAAGCATGGATTGTCCATGCAGATTCATTAGTATCAGTAGCAGAGGAGTTAGAAGGTTATTTAGGTATGTCAGTAGATGACTTTATCATGATTTCATTAGGCACAAAATATCATGAGCGATTTTGTTTTAATGATGACTATGAGATTTGGGAAAATTATTTTGTGAAACTAAGAGAGGCTTATTATTCGGACCAGTTCTCAAAATAGAGGTTACTTAGTAAGGTGGAATCAGAATTATCTATTTTGTTCATTCGTATTTTTGATTGTGAAGTTACAAAAAAACTTCCCCAAAAATAAAGATGAAAGGCCTCACCAGATTGACAATACCTAAGTAGTCTACGATGGTGTTGAGAAGTATTGTTTAGAGTATCTTTGTCAATAAAAACAGCAGGTTTTTCAAAATAAGCATTTTCAAGTTGACATTCTTGATCGAACTCTAGTAATACTAAATTTTTTCCATTTTTATTAATAATTTTGGCGAAAGCTTTACCGTGGTAAATTTTTGGCTCTAACGATAATTTATACTGCCCATATCGTAGTTCTTGAAAAAAAGTATTTAACGGTGCCACTTTGCCATTAAAGCAAACATTGTCGTCTGGATGAGAGTGGAACTGATTGACAGTGGATGATAGTTTTGAAAGATGTGAACGGCGCTGTTTAACAGTTGGAAAATCAGAATTGTCTTGATGGGATTGTTTGCCTTTTCCAGTTGAAGAATTCAATTGCAAAGTTCCAACCTCTTCATAAGGTGTAGGGTTACTCATAGATAGTTCAATGATAATGTCTTCAGATGGTTGGTAAGTTTGTGTCGTACGGTGCTGAGAACGTTGTTTTGAAACCTTAGTTATCTTAGAAATATTTGGACATAAGTTGGAATGTTTATCGTCAAATCCACTATGATATTTGAAGTAAGGAGGTACTTTCCATTTATCAGGAGTATTTCTTACATTAGCTAATGTTACAGGAACTGAACATTCTTTAGCGCATCTAAATTCGTCTGTATCAAGTGGAAGTTTGTGGAAATGAGCATAGGCTTTTTCAGGTGAAACATCAGCCTTAAAATGTTTCGAATAAGCGTGATCATGTTTCATATTAATCGCCTCCAATTTTTTTGTTACCTATATTTTACCATTATATTTTGATAATTAGAAAGGACATGTCATTTATGAAAGATACAGTGCAAGATTGGGCTGGGAAAATAACCTCTAGCCCTATTTCTATGCCGTTTAAGTTTATAAAAAACTGGACGGAGAACAATGTTATAAAACGCAAGATTGTCATTTTTTTAACGATGTTTTCTGTTTGGATCGCTCTATTAATGGGAGCTGTTTTTTCTCCTCAAAGACAAACTTTTACGGAAGAACAATTGAAAACTAAGCATGTATTTAGAAATGGTACAGGTGAGATCAAGCTGATCAGCCAGGAGTATTCACCTCGAACGGGTGTTATTGTTTTGCAATTTGAAACACGAGATTCTACATCTCCCGTCAATAGAGGAATTGATCCAAAACGATTAAAATGGAATCTCTATGCTCAACAAAAGTCTTCAAAAACAACCATGGATGTGGTGCCAATTCTCGATAATAAAATTTCAGTGATTATTCGAAATGTCTCTAAAAATTTTGGCGCTTTTGCGATTGATGTAACCAATAATACTGTATCTACTAATTTGGTTGATATTGAGATTTCTTCTTCTGATGAAGAAGTACGAGTCTTACAGAAAAATTCTGATGAAGATAAAGTCGTTCAATTTTATGTAACGCCTCAAAATTCAGAACTAAAAACGAAAACAATAAAAGTTGTTTCCAGGGAAGAATTTACACTTCAGGAGATCAAAAAAGAACGGGAATTTCAAAAGAGACAGGAAGCCAAAATTAAAGCATCTATCAAACAGTTACAGGCTTCGATTGAAGATGATGAATCTCGGAAAGAGAGTCTTTCTTCTGAGGCCAAGTATTTAGCAGGTGATGATTTAGAGGAAAACAGGCGAGGTATTTTGTTGTTGGATAGTAACATCGAATCTAAAAATCAATCGATTCGAGTTGCATCTGATAATATCGAAAAAATTCATTTGAAATTGGAAACTTTGGATAGGAAACAACGAGATGTGGAAAATGGAACCTTTGAATTTTCAAGTCCAATTGAGACGGTAGTGATGAAATGAAGAAGAATTGCTAGACGATTTTAAATAATTGTTGGAGGGATAATATGAATGTTTATGTGGTAGAGTATTCTGCTTGTATTGCAGTAGATTCTTCTCTACATTCTGTCGAAAAAGAAAGACAGAACTATACTATTGGAGTATTTTCGTCAATTTTAAAAGCGAAAAGCGCTGTCCTGAATTTTGTAGAAAGTTTTGATGTATGCGATGTGATAACGTTGTCCGATCTAGATTTTAAGAATCTATCTGTGGAATATTTCACTAAAACCACTTTAGTTCATAAGAAACAATTTTTAGATCAAAATGTAGATGGGACAGTTAAATCCTATAAACATGAAGTTATTACAATAGCAAAGTACAAGTTAAATGAATAGTATTAAATATCAAAGAAGGGGGTATGGATTTATCCATGAGCTGTCCCTTTAAAATGAAAATTTTGATTATCTCTTATACTAAAATAATCACAGAAAAGGAGGCCAACAAATGGCAAAAAAAGGTTTGAAAAAAATTGAATTGAAGTTAGAAAAAGCACTAAAACAAGTTGCAGTTTTGGAAGAAGAAAAAAGGATTGCAGAGGAAACTATTCAAAGAGAAATTGGGAAAAATTATTTTAAAATTCAAAAGAAAAAGAATAAAGAACAGACCTATGATTCTGTTTTGGAGGATTTAAAATTGGAACTTGCTGTCTTAAAAGAAGAGGAAAATAAACAGCGTTTGGAGAAGAGAAATGAGTCAGAAACGGAGAATTTTTCAGGTGAATTTCCACAATAAGGACGCTTTTAGACACAGATAATAAGTGTGTTTGAGTGTGTTATCCGAGTGTGTTATTGCACACACTAGTGTGTTTGAGTGTGTTATGGGTGTGTGTTTCAGTAGGCGAAGCCGAGAGAATTTGGGGACACGAGAAACGTTGATACTATCAACTCCCCACGGTATGTGGGGACAGTTTCCCTTATGCTCTTTTCACTAGTTTGGGCTAGAAATTCCTATTATGTATTTGTGTGTGTCTCAGTGTGTTTAAAAATGGGATAAATTTTGTTTCATTGTCCGAGAGTTTAAAGATAGGAGTGACTGATATGAAAAAGAATCAAACAGAAATTAAGATTCGGGGATTAAGTAATCATGAAGTTGAGTATTTAAAATCTATGGCAGAACAGAAAAAATTTAAATCTTTCAATGAATTTCTCGTAGCCATGTGTCGTGAGAAAATTGAGTATGGATATTTTAATGGAGCTCAAAGTTTGTATTTATCACATTTAGAAAATATGAAGTTGGCTTCGGATCATATGCTCTCACAGCTACAAAAGCAAGATAAAATTTTGACAGACTTAGATGCAAAAATGAATGATTATGGTCAGCGTATTTCTCGCTGGTTGGAATATGAGGGTGAGGTAGAAAATCATGACCAGGGAAATTAAAATTCGGAATATATCATCTGGTACCTTGGAACAGTTACGAGAGATTTCTACAAAATATAACTATCCAAGTTTTAATGAATTTATGTTGGCGCAGGTTCAAAACATTGCCGTGAATGATGGATTGAATATTTATCAAAATCAATTTGCGGAATTGTTGGCAGAGATTAAGTCCCAACAAAATGAGATTTTAGAAATGCTGGTGAGGCAAGAAATTTCTCTCACAGCTTTAAATGTGAAACAGGATGTAGTAGAGGAATTGACAGTTTCCTGGTTAGAATTTGTAGATGATGTGGAGGCACTTGGCGTTGAACGAAATGAAGGGAGGATAATTCATGAAGAAAAATAAATTGTTAGTGGTCAGTGTTTTGTTCTTGTTGATTCTATTGATACAGCCGGGTAATTTTACGTATCTAAAAGAAGTTTTTACGCAACATGATTTAGCCAGCCAATTAAATATTGTCGATTCAACTGAAGAAAAAAATCAAGCTCTGAATGAGTTGATTCGGCTACAAAATCGAGAGTTACGGTTTAAAGATTTTGATGAATATGCTTTGGTGTCTGAGGTAAACAATCAGGCAAACTTCACTGCACAGGAACTGAGTTTAGAAAAAGGAACTTGGATTCATTATTCAGATTTGGATTGGTTAGATCGAGCAGGAATTGTGAATGCCATGTTGGGAAAGGAATCATTCTCCCTGAAAAAAGATCGAGGTGATACTTTGATTTTTCCAGCTGGTTGGAAAAAAATTAATGAACAAATCTATGTTCCTTCTCAGTTATTAGGAGCTGCGCTTGGAGGTGAACCTGGAAATAAAAAGAATCTCGTTACGGCTACAAATGCTTTGAACAAGGAAGTGCAAGTCTATGAGAAATTAGTGGTAGATTATATCCAAGAAACCGGGAATCATGTTCGCTACCGTGTAACTCCGATTTTTAAAAATGTTGAATTGTTGCCGAGGGGAATTCGACTAGAAGCACAAAGTATTGAAGATGATTCGCTTTCTTTTGATGTCTATATTTGGAATGTTCAAATGGGATATGAAATATATCATTTGACAGGATCATTCCGAGAATCAAGGAGGAACTAGTATGTCAAAACGAATCAATATTTATTTTAATCAAGAAACGAATGAAAAACTGGAGCAGATTAAAGAGTATTTGGTAGATTCTTCTGCTTTACCTCGCCAACAAAAAATTAATTCTGCAGCCTTGGTGCTGTTGATTGATACATTCTATAAATTGTTTCTAGAAAATGATGGCAGGCAGAATTATTTTGAACGATTGTCTCAGTTGGAAAAAAATTTTGCTGGCTCTCAAAAACAAATGGATGGTGATTTGAAATTGCTACACCAACAGCTAGACCAGTTGCTCTATTTAGAGTTAATCAATTTTCATGCGATTACCAAAGGTGAAGAGTTTGATGTCCAAAATTTAGAGTCTGTTCATTCGAGAATGGATCCACAACAACATGAACTCATGGCCAGAATTAAAGAAGTTATTCAAGAGGATAAAGCAAGAGGGAAGACAATGAAATACTCCCACTAGTTGAAAAAATGGAGGTAGAAAATGGCATCATTTAGTCCAGCTGTTACGTTCATGCTGCAATACACAGAACCAACCGCTCGCTATGTCGACTACATGAATCGAGATGAAGCTGTTCAGCTAACTAATGAACTTGAATTGGAAAATCGTATGCAGGGAATGGAACTATTGGCGGAGAGTGAGATTACAAAAATAAGGAAAGATGTTCCTGAATTGCAGTTAAATTTTGAAGACTATATTGGCTACATGAATCGCTCTTATGCGACAGGTAAACAAACAGAAGAAGTTACGGCAATCTTTACGCAAGATGCTAATCATTTGCAACGAAGCAAGGTTAGTGAATTAAAAGAAAAATTGAATCAGGCTTATCAAAATGGCTCTCTCCTTTGGCAGGGAGTCATTTCATTTGATAATCAGTTTCTGGCTCAGGAGGGACTCTATGATCTTGCGACTGGCCAAGTGGATCAACAAGCCATTAAAGCAGTAGTACGGGAAGCTCTTCCTAAAATGATCGCTCGAGAGGGCTTGTCTGATTCTGCTTTCTGGTGGGCGAACATCCATCTCAACACCGATAACATTCATGTTCATTTTGGCTTATCAGAGGTTGAATCAAATCGGGAACAGATTTTTTACCGTCCACGTGGTCGAATGGAGTATAAGGGGAATTTCTCACAAAAAACAATAGATCGTTTGAAAAGTGAGGTCTTTCATGGCTTGCTTCATGAAAATACGAGATCCAATATTATTCGAAAGGAGCAGGTACTGGTCAATCTGAAAAGTCAGCTTCTTGATCAAGTTTTTCGTGATAATCAAGTTCGGACGGCAACTGAAAAAAATTTTTTGGAACAGGCCTATAATCATCTTCCATTGTCCAAAAAGTGGCGGTATGGATCTAATGCGAGGGATTTTGCGGTGAGTAAGTTCTTTATCGATCGCTACATTGATTCTTATTTGAAACATGGTGGTAAGGAACTTTATCAGGAATTCCTAGATGAGACCAGGCAATTTTTACAGGTCTATCAGAACGTCTATTCAGCAGATGAAAATAAATCTTATGAAAAGCTGCGGCAGATTGATGGGAACTTTGTTCGTTCTGAGGAGTTGTCCAAGGGTTATCAGTTGGAAAAGTTACTGGCTGCTAGGGAATTCGAACTCAGGGAACGATTGGCCAATAAAATTTTAGCCACTTTTCGCCAAGAAGCCCCTCGGATTCAAGAGCAGTGGGTACAGAGTAACCTCTCAACATTCTCTCAAAAGAATCAAGAACGAATTTTGAAGCAGTACCCAGCTGCTAGAATCGTTCGGACGGCTAAGGACTGGGAGAAGCTGGGGTATCAGTTAAAAGCTGGGGAGCAGGCTCTCCAAATTATCAAACCAGTTTACGCTACTTACGATAAGTACGGGAATGGCCTTAGAGAGGTTAGCTTTGTAGAGGAGGCTGTCTATGATATTGGGCAAATGGAGGAAAATATTGCTCAAAAGCAATTAGGTTTGAAAGATCTGTCTGTTTTTTCAAGGGATGAATTAAAAGCATTGGTGGATGCGGCCAAGAAGAAGCCAGCTCCTAGTCCTAAAGAAGTCCAGGAGCTGGGGATCTTCCGCTATGCTCTCAAACTATCTAGTTTAGAGGAGCGAAGAGGTCAGCTCTTGACGCAGCAGAAATTATTGAGTCAAGTGGAGGCCTTGGACACCGATAAGCCTTTTGTAATCTTTAAACAGCAGCAGTTACAAGAGGAATTGAAATTAGTCAACCTCCAGTTGATTCCTAACTATAAATTAAGTCCAGAAGATAGGACTTTGAAAGAGAGGTTATCGGCTAAATTTCAGGATAGTGTGACTTTGTCTATTGATAAGGCGGAGGCAGGAGTAATCCAGCTCCCAATTAGACGGCTGAGAGAAGAGATGGACTATGCCCAGGGACTCAAGGATGAAGGAATCTTATTGTTGCTACAAGGAAAATCGATTTCTAAGAAGGAGTATTTAAACGATTTACAAACTCATATCTCTATTTTTCAGCTGAAAAATAGGATCCAGGTTCGTAATCGCAAAATAGAGGCAGGAAGCGACAATCGAGAACTGAAAATCGAAAATGCTAAGGCTTTTCAAGAGTTGAAAAATCTTTATGCTAGCTTATCAGTCAATAGGGATCAGGATAATCAATTATCGGCCGTTGTTTCTAAGCGAATGGAAGCGCAAAAAGTGTTTAAAAAAGAGAATCTTCTGCAATCCAAGGGGAAAGCGCAGTTTAATCCACAATTTCTGAATACCTTATCTCGTTCCTTGAATAGTGCTCAGAGGGCTAATAGAAGAGCCCTGATGGAAAGAGAGAGGGGCGATGATCAGGAAAGATACGAACAGGATCAGGAAAGATACGAACAGGAGCAGGAAGATAAGGAACAACTTCTCTGATAGCCTTAGAAATATGGTACAATGGTTAAAAATTTAATGGAAAGGTTCCATTGATTTTCTAACAGCAGCCGTCTCTTGCTTGAGGCGGTTTTTTTACTGCAACTGGTATTTTGAGAGATTGGCAAATTTTCTGAATATTTAACATCATACAGACACTGTTAATGATTTGCCTTTTTATCAAAAAAACGTCAACTTTTCCTATAATTTTCGAAGGCTAGTCGTCTCCAATGGGGGCGGCTTTTTTGTTTTGTTTTTATTCTAATTTTTTCAGTCAGATAGCCCTTTACAAGAGATTTTTTGATGATTACTTAGACTAACTATAAAAGCGAAAGGAGTAATCAGATGGACTTATTATTTCCAGGAGTCTCTTTAGACGAGTTTGATTTTCAAGAGGAATGGTTAGTTCTGGATGTGGATCCAGTAGGAAAGAGTGTGACTTTTGGTGGTCTTGGTGCCAATTCAAAGCTTGAGTTGATGCTTGATTTTAAAGAAAATCCCGAACAGTATTTTCAATTTGCAGTTGGGGACTTAGTTGAGTTGCCAGAAGATATGGTCAAGGACTCAAAACCTGAAGGCTATGTTCCGTTGTTTGAAAGATTTTAGGAGGATTAGAGATGAATCATCAAGGAAAATCAAGAAGAGAACGAATTGAATATGCTCGTTCTCGTTCGATTTTGGATGTAGCTCGTGACCTGGGCATGGAACTCTTTCGTTCAGGTAAGGATTATCGTTGGAAGGAACATGATTCATTAGTCATTAATCCTGACAAGAACCTATGGAATTGGTTTTCAAGGGAAGGTGAAGGAGGGGATGTTATTGCCCTTGTCGAGAGTATGAAGAAAGTCAATTTTAACCAGGCTATAGACTTTTTGAATGATAGACAATTTAAAGATTTTCAATTAACTGAGTCTCGACAAGAAGCATTTCACTATTATTTAGAATCTTATGAGAAACCTTTGATCGAGGGACGGCAATTTCTAAAAGAACAACGGGGTCTTTCTGATGAGACGATTGATTTTTTCCTCAAGCAAGGGGTGCTTTCTCAAGCGAATGCGAAACTAGATGCTTTCTGGGATGAGCCTGCGAAACGCTTGGGTGGCCAGTCACTTCCGGAGCCTGTTATTGTGTTCAAGTCTCTATCTTCTTCTAAAGAGCTAGTAGGAGCTTCTTTGCAAGGAATTGAGGAAAACTGGGATAAATGGAGTAAACATGGCTATGCCAAGGTGATTCTGAAAAATTCGGATTCGCTAACAGGCTTTCATGTCGATATTGGGCAGCCTCAGCGTTTAGTTTTTGCAGAGTCTCCTATCGATCTCATGTCTTACTATCAATTAAAGAGAGAAGATCTAGCTGATGTTCGTTTGGTATCGATGAATGGATTGAAAGAATCAACCATCTCCTATCATCTAGCGCAGCTTGAAGCAGAATTATCTGGCCGTCCATTGCATTGGACTAAAAAGGAGCTTGAAAAAGCCTTGGATGCAGCCCTAGCAAGGGGTTATTTTGCGGACGGCAAAAATCAGGATAAAATCACTCTGGCAGTTGATCATGATGAAGCAGGAAGGAACTTTGTAAGCTCTCTTCAGAAGAAAGGAGTCGCTGTGACGGTTGACTTACCGCCGATGATGGAGGAAGGGCAGCTGAAATCTGATTGGAATGATGCTCTAAAAAAACAGTCTGAGAAACAGGAAGAGGTATCCCAAGATGTTGATGTTCAAAGTGAAGTGGATGCCCTGATTCAATCAATCACACAAGAGGATTCTGCTTACTATTTGTGGCAGGATGAAGAATTACTGGGACTTGGGGCAGATGATGCTATCTTAGAGAAATTTTACGGTCTTCTGGAAGATCAACGCTATGAAATTGATGGGGTTCCTGTATATGTCGAAGAATCCGCCAATGATGGGGCAACAGGTTATCTTTCTCTTGATGGTTCTGTCCTCGATGGGGACGGGATTCGAGATTATCTAGCTGAGCAAAACTTTTCAGAACAAAGGTCGGTTGAGTTTCTCACTAAATTGGGGGATCAACTACCTGAAATTTGGGAGGAGGTACTTGAGCATTACAACCAAGCAGCTGAAAAAATTATGGAGAAATACAAGCTGGGGGAACAGCAAGATCCGTCTATTTCTCAGGTGAAAACCTATGATGAGGTTAAACAAGAAAACAAGCAACTTGCTAAACGAATTGAAGAACGAATTAAAGCAGGGGAGCTGGCTATCAGTTTTGATACAGATGTTTATCTGTATGATGTTTTTGCCAAGCTTGGTAATAGTCATCCGACCAAGTATATCAACGACAAACGCTTAGAAATTTTAACCCCTCTTCAGCCAATTTTAGAATCTATCGATGAAAATACTATCAACTTGTACAAAGAGAAGGGGACGATGGAGCAGGACTCATTATACCAAGCCCTGAAACCGCATCAGCGTGCATTAAGTGTGGACATTTCAACTCGCTTTATTGGCGAATTGGCGATAGCCGCTTACAATACGAATAGGCAAGTCGAGAGTCTCTCAGGTGATCATTTTGGTCATTACTACGATGCGCAAACTCTTAATAGTCTGTCACAGTCTATTGAGCGGATGCTGGAATATCCTTTAATTGAATTAGGCACTAAAGATTTTAACAATGGCTTTGTGACAATCCCAAACGTTTTTTATCACTACCTGGCAGAACAGGAGGGAGATCTTGTTTTAAGCCGTTCTGACTTGGATTTGTTATTGGCACGAATTGAGGAACAGCCTCTTCAGGTAGTAGATGATATTCGAGAGGAAGGACTTGTTGCTCCAAAAGCACAAGAAAAAGCCCTTGAAATGAATCCAGAGCCTGGTCAAGTATTAGCACCAGAAGTAATCAAGATGGATTCAGCTAGATATTCCATCTATCAGGACTATTCTGTTTTTCTTAAAGAAGGTGTTGTCTACCTAGGAAAACACGATAACTATCAGGGTTCGCAAGGATACGATAATAGGGATCAGTCGCTGATACAGGTTTCTGATAATAAAAAGATGTGGTCATTGCTTTCGGAAGATGGCTGGGTTTACCCTGTAGAAACCATGGTCAAAATGGGAACCTTTACGGAATCAGATATACAGGAGTTTGAGGACTTGAAGTCAGGTCTATTGAAAGATTTGATCTTGCCACCGATTACTCAGTATTCAGTTCAAATTCAAAGCACCACCCATCCTGATTTTACAAAAGAAAAGATTGATGAGGCTTATGTATCTCTGCATCCTAACTTGGAAGAATGGGGCTTAGTTCCTTATCGAGAATTCATGACCGAATTGTATACAGCTAACCAAACTAGTAGTGAAGAGAGCTTTTCAATCGAGTTTAACATTCTCGCTAAATATCCCCATGAGAACATCCAATTAAAACATATTCATTATGAAATTGGACAGGAGACTGAGTCTTTAGGGGAGCGCTTGGGTTGGAGGATAGAGCAGCCCATACTTTACCAATTGGATCAGGAAGCTTTCAATGACGTGAAGGAGCAGATACAGGCTCATCAGGAAAAAGTAGACGAGTTGATTCAAGATATAGTATCTCTTGATGAAAAAGATTTCTACTTGGGGCATGATTCCGAATTATATGATAAGGGAGCCTCTTCTGCGGAGATAGAAGTCTTGCATGGTTTAGTTCCAGCTATTGAGAGCAAAGGTGATTTATTCTCATTATCCATTGAAGAATCTGACCATGTTGGAGTCAGCGGATTCCTTGCTTTGAATGGGGATCCTTTAAATGAATCGAATATTCATAATCATCTGGACAGGTTAGATTTGAAGCTTGAGCATCAACTTGCTTTCTTAGAGGATTTAAAAGAAGCCGTTTCTTCTATTTGGAATGAGGCGAAAACAGCTTATGAAAAGGTATTTGATGAGGTGGTGGCCATGTATAGCTTAGAAAAGACAGCTGCGGATTATTTTGTCCGATTTGAATTTTCAGAGCATGATTTCAACTATCAATCAGGAGAAATTATTCCGTATGAGGCATTTGCAAAGGATCTCTACAACAAGTATCATTTCAGTCCCCAGGGCTATTATAAGACCTATTTTGAAGTTTTGGATGTAAATCAGGAATCTATTTCAGGACAGATGCGAATCGATATTGGATCTGACTGGGAATCCATTGGTTTCTATCTGTCAGAAGATAATCCTCATAAATCAGCTTTGTTAGAAAAAGATGAATTCGTGATGAAAAGTTTAGATGAAGAGATTAAGGTAGCTGAACAAAAAGAAAAATCTCCTGAGAAAACTCAAGAGATTTTGGATGATAGGGCCAGTGTTGGGGAGGGTTCTTTACAACTCGAGGCTGAAGGCAGTACCAAACCCGTAGCAGAAACTGCTACCTTTGAGCAAACTGTTACCAGTCACCCGACATCACCCTATCCTTACCTACATTTTAACACAAATTTTGAACCAGTACAAAGAAGAAAATCCAAGTATCACCCTATCAATCCAGAGGATCTGAAGCGAATGAATCAGTATTCTCCATCGATTCAAAGAACAGCTCAATGGTATTTGGATGAGCTATCAGGTAGTCATATTAATTATTTTTATTCTGATAAAGGAGAGATGAATATACTGGATGTGTCATTCAAGCAAGAGAATTTTTTACACTTAACAGGAATTAGACCCATTGATTCTGTAAAACAGGCTTCTGATTTTGTAGTAGATTTTGCACAAGGCTATGGAAACTATAATCAAATGTTGGTAAGCAATAACTTGAAGGATAAGTTACAAGTATTACCAATGTTAGAGGATATTTTGGATCCAACCTCATTTGTCTTAGATAACTTAGAAGAAGTCAGAACTGCTAAGCGTTTAAACCTGTCTGAGGCAATAAAAAGCAAGGATGAAGACTTCTTATTGCTATTTAAAGATATTGGTGATGAGTTAGTACCAGCATCACTTATGAAAATTAAAGGTGAGATTAAAGCAGATTTGGATAACACTGATGAAAAAATCATTCTTGGTGTTTTTCGGAATCGTGATGGCATCATTGAACAACTTTCTATTAACGAGGAATACGTTAAAGACGGCGGCCAGGAAATGCTGTCTATCCTGCAAAATAAACAGTATGAAGAGACTACTGATCTTGATAAGAACCAGGAGCAGCCCTTGTCTATTTCAGCTGAAGAATTTACACCTGTTTTAGATACTGCTTACAATCTAGGAGATGTTCGAAATCTAGGAATAGAGCCTCTTGAAAAATTTCAAGCAGCCTGGGAGCGTTATTATGAGCTTTCAGATGCTCATGAAGGTGATTTTACGGCTGTCGTTGAAGCTGCGGATCAATTAGGGTTGGTCAATAAAGAATCAGCTTTTTATCGGGACTGGAGTCAAGATCGTATTTATGAGGAAAGCTATCATGTACAGATTCAATGGTTTGAACGCTGGCCTGATAGCCCTCAGCTGCCGTTTAACGAGATAGACCGTGTAGACTATCAGAGCTTTGCGGAAGTGCTTTATGAACAAAATAAGGCGTTTTATGAGCGGAATAAGGAGAGCGCAGAAATTGCCAATGAAACAGGAAATCAGGACGCTTATATTCCTTACACCAAGATTAAATTTGATGTCTATGCTCCTGGAGGGAAACTGATTAAAGAAGGTGTTTGTTATAACATCGGGGATGAAATTGAACCTATTTCAAGGCTTTTAGGGATGGGCTACCGTCGTTTGGAAGGTTATGAAGCCTTGGCCAAGATGGATGAAGAAATCTTCAATCAACTGGAAAATAGGGTTACGGTTGCTGAAAATGATTCTCAGGTAGAGGAAGAGAGTTACGCTCTTAGACGGTCTAGAGCCAAGTTAGAACGCTTGAAAAAGGAGCGAGATGAGGCGATTGGTGCCGCTATGGATCATCAGAAGCTAACAAATGGCCAGCCGATGAATGATAAACGGGGTGGTCAATCTTTCTTGAAAAAACAAGGCCAGAAAGAAGACAAGGTCTTTGCTCTGTTAGATGAAATTAAAAAACAAGAGGAAAAGGTAGCGTCTTTAGAGGATAAGGAGCGCTGGAAGAAACAAGGATTAAACCGTAGGGGAACAGGACTTGATATTAGTGTAGAGAACATTCCTCTGATTGAAGCCGAAATCGCTAAGGCTGAGAAGGGTGAAGGTTCTTACTCTCCTCAAACCATTAAGCGTTACAAGGCTGAATTGGTTAAATTGAAGGCTATGCAGGAGAAGATGGACAATGTTACCATTCATCCCAAGGTTCAAGAATTGATTGATGCTGGTAAATTAAGCCAATGGAAAAAGCAACCAACGATTTACTTTGTCAAAGGGCTCCGGAAGGTTGCTGTGGAATTGACCGATGATGGGCAGCTACAATTGCCAAGCTCTGGGAAATTTCATCCGAAAACAGAAAAAGATAAGGATGCAGTCCAAGAACTATTGTCTTCAGTGTCTCAGGAGAAGGAGGAAGAAAAGGAGCTGGAAAGTCTCCCTGATCCTTCCCAGCTGAAAGAAAAAGAAGAGCAACAATCTGACTCTGTGTTTGTGGAGGAAGGGCAGGATCCACTCCAAGCAGAGAAGGTAGACTACAGCCAAATTTCAGCTCATGAACTCAGTGAAGTGGCCTTCCAAAAAATCCGAGAATTTTCGCAGTCTCCAGAAGCCCTAAAAGAGTACCTGGATTTCATGAGCCGTTTTCCTCAACTGTCTCCGAGAAACGCTGCTTTGATTCAAGCTCAATGGCCAGGAGCTAATGCGGTCGCAACCTATAAGCAATGGCAAGGTATGGGGGAAAGGCTAGGAATTACTCCAGAGGATGTTATTAAAACCAAGGCGACCTATAAGAATAAGAAAACAGGAGAAGTAAACGAGGTGGTTCTTCACAATCTTTCTGTTAAGGTAGGTGAGAAGGCTCAAATCACCCTGTTTCGTCCGATTATGGTTGATATGATTCCAGTCCTTGATGAACAGGGGCGGCAGCTGAAAAATGATAAGGGGAATCCCCAGTATAAAAAGTTATCCCAGGCTACTCCGCAAGAAAAAGCCCTAATAAAAGAAGGCAAGCTCCCTGTTCGTCAATTCCAACAAAGAGATCCGGAGACAGGCTATCCTAGGTATACAACTTACAAGGTATTTGAATTGTCCCAGACAACCTTAAAACCTGAAGCCTATCCGAAGGCCATGCCAAACCGCCACTATGATTTTAATCTTGATCAGGTGCGTACAAAGGAAGTCTTGTCAGGCTTGTGTGACTATTCTAAGAAGATTGGGGTGCCCATTGTAGAAGATGATGCTCAGATACTGGGAAATGCAAAGGGCGGTTTCGATCGAGCATCTCAGACTATTCTCTTGAATAAGAGGAATACACCTGGCGAAATGATTGGAACCACTATCCATGAACTAGCCCATGCGACACTGCATAATCCTAAGTTTACGGATTTGTATCGAGAGAGTATTGGGATGGTTCAAATGGAACTAGAGGCTGAAATGACTAGTTACCTGGTGTCCAATCATTTTGGACTCGACACCTCAGAGGCAGCTATTTCTTACATGGCTATCTGGACGAAAAACCTTTCTTCTTTGACGGATCAGGAGTTAACCCAGTCCATGAAAAGGATTCACCAAACAACTGCTAGGATTGTACAGTGTGTTGAGCAACACACAAAGCCCTATTCTCTAGCACAGCAAATAAAAGAACAGAGAACCCTTTTTCAGGAGAAAAAGAAAGGATTAAATCCTTAAAAGAGTGCTCGTGAGAGCCTCTTTTTTCAGTACGACGGGCATGTCGTATATCTGAGGTGCAAGTCCTCTGTGGGCACCTGCTACCGGTGAACCCAATAGCGACTCCCAAGCCTGACTATCGTGAGGTAGCGGGGAG
>NZ_JACBXX010000134.1 GCF_013415245.1 Streptococcus danieliae
CCACAGGGGAAGCATCTCATAGAAATTCGAAAGAAGCCAGGGTACAGTCATTAAAAAGCTACAATTATCAAATTCCATGACTATCGGTTTTCAGGAATTCCACACAACTTGCAAAAGAACCTCTTTTTTGGAGTTTTGTTCTCCTTTTTTGCCAGCCAGCTTTTGGGGAGGTATCCGGATTGGAAATGCGATTTCTTGTTTTTGGGACTAGCCAGGAGCTTTTTGGCTATTTTTTTCGAATACGGTGTTTGGCATGGTATAATGAAGTATTGAAGTGTTGGAGGTGAAGGATGCGTTGTCCTGAATGTCAAAGTGATCAGACCAAGGTTATTGATAGTCGACAAGTGGAGCAGGGAGCTGCGATTCGTCGGCGACGTGTTTGTGAAAATTGCCAGTATCGCTATACAACCTATGAACGGATTGAAACCAAACCCCTGGTGGTTATCAAAAAAGATGGGCGTCGGGAAAATTTCGAGTCTTCCAAGATTTATAATGGAATTTTTCAATCGGCTGAAAAACGCCCGGTTACCTCTGAGCAGATTAAAGAAGTGGTCAAAAAAATTGAGACCAATCTGCGAAATTCATCCAGCGGGGAGGTCAGCTCTGACGAAGTGGGAGACCGGGTCTTAGAAGCCTTGTCGGAACTCGATCCGATTGCCTACTTCCGTTTTGCCAGTGTTTACAAGCGCTTTAATGAATTGAGTGAAGTCGAGGAACTCCTGCGACAATTCCGCCAGAAAGGAGAAGAGAGTGAAGCCGAGTGATTTTTTTTACTATGGGAAGGGCTTAGCGCCTCAAAAAGATGCTAGCTCCTTGGTGGTCTTCTATTACCCAATTATTGGGGCAGATGCCTTTGCTCTCTATCACTATTTCTTGAGTTTTTGGGATGGGGGATCTAGCCAGACTCAAGTTGCCCAGGTGCTGAACCACCTCCAATTTGGCTTGGACCGTTTTAATCAGGCTCTCGAATTGCTGCAAGTTGTCAGACTGGTCGAGCTTTTTACAGCGGATTCAACAACGCTTTATCTGCGGTCACCTCTTGAAGGCCCCGAGTTTCTTCAAGATCATTTGTTACGGCCCTTATTGAAAAATAAAATTGGTGAGGTAGCTTTAAAAGCACTAGAGCCCGCTAAACCGCAAGGGCAGAAACAAGTAGCGGATGAAGGGAAATTTTTTAAAGGGCTCTTAGCTGGAGA
Source organism: Streptococcus danieliae (assembly GCF_013415245.1). Lineage (GTDB taxonomy): Bacteria > Bacillota > Bacilli > Lactobacillales > Streptococcaceae > Streptococcus > Streptococcus danieliae_A. The sequence goes on from NZ_JACBXX010000134.1 coordinate 1,197, forward strand.
GCAGCGAGAAGTTGTTAAAGCCAGCTTCAACCAGTTTGACCCCGTCACCTTCCAAAAACGGTTAGAAAAAGGTTCCCTCAGCTATGCCAATCGGGATACGGATGTCCTGGCCTTGGAACTGTTGGCTAGAGAATACCATTTAAATTGGAACCAGCTCTACCAACTGGCAGAGGAGACAGCGGTGCAGGGGCAAATTGCCATTAATCGCATGGAAGCGAAGTTGAAACAAAAGCCAGTAGCGGCTAACTTCAGCTCAGGGGAAAGTTTCTATCTGAAGGAAAGTAAAGCCCAATCAGCGCTGGAGTTTTTAGGCCAGCTCAAAGATACTCGCGGTACGTCTGTGACAGACCAAGAGCGAGCCTTGATTTTGAGCCTCCAGAAGCAAGGTTTTTTAGACGAGGTAATCAGTATCCTCTTGCTCCTCGCCTATAATCGGGATAAAAGCTTACAGATCAATGAGCGCTATGTTCTCAGCGTGGCTGAGGATTTTCAGAAGCAGGGGATTACCAGCGCAGAAGAAGCGATTGTTCGCATTCAGCAACGGCTGAAGCAAGGAACAGCCTCCCGCAGGCAGCCTTCGTTTAACAAGCAGAAAAAGCAAACCAGTCCAGCAAGTTCTTCCAATGTTCCTAATTGGAGTCAGAAAAATTATGTAGATCAAACGACACCAGAAGAGATGAAGGCGCGTGAAGAAGAGCGTAAGCGGATGTTCCAACAAATGAAGGGGGAGGGAAACTAGATGAAATCAGTGAATAATGCCCTGGAAGGAAAAGCCCAGAGAAAAATGGACTACCAACAGTTGGTCCAAGAGATCCAGCAGGATCCAGACGTGCATCGCTTTATCCAAGAACACAAACTGAGTTTGGAAGAAATTCAACGATCAATCTCTAAATTTAGTCAATTTATCAGCGAACGAGACCGCTACCGTAAGGGAGAAGAAGGTTATCTTTCCAAAGGCTACCAGCCTGTCCTGATTATGAATCAAGGCTATGCGGATGTTAGTTATCAGGAGACGGATGAACTAATCGCGGCTGAAAAAGCCAGGGAACTGCGGAACCGGATCCAGCTCTTGAATTTACCTGAAAGTTTGCGAGGAATTAGCCTCCAAGATTTGGATTTGGATGACCGCTGGGCAACGATTGAACAATTGACCAAGTTTATTTTGAACTATCCGCAAGACTACCAAGGTTTCTATCTCTATGGCGATTTTGGCATCGGCAAGACCTATTTGCTGGCAGCCTTTGCCAATGATCTAGCAACCATTAAGGGCATCCAGACGGTGATGTTGCATTTTCCAACCTTTGTTCAGGATCTCAAGGATGGTTTCAAAAACAATACTGTTCGGGAACAAATTGAAGAGGTCAAGGGGGTTCCCTGTTTAATTCTCGATGATATCGGTGCCGAACAATTTTCATCTTGGTTGCGGGATGAGGTCCTCCAAGTGATCCTGCAATACCGGATGCAGGAAAATTTACCGACCTTCTTTAGTTCTAATCTATCCTTTGCAGACCTGCAAAAGCGCATGTCCAGAGGAAAAGAAGGTGATGAAAGTTGGCAGGCTCAACGAGTGATGGAACGCCTGCGTTATTTAGCTAAAGAAATACATGTGCCGGGTGCAAACCGGCGGAATCAGTAAAGGAGAAATTATGTCAGTAGCAACAGTGGCGATTGTCGGTCGTCCCAATGTCGGAAAATCGACGCTTTTTAACCGGATTGCCGGTGAGCGGATTTCGATTGTGGAAGATGTGGAAGGGGTAACCCGGGATCGGATTTATGCCCAGGCCGAGTGGCTCAATCGTTCCTTTAGCATTATTGATACCGGGGGAATCGATGACGTCGATGCTCCTTTTATGGAACAAATTAAACACCAAGCCGAAATCGCTATGAATGAGGCCGATGTGATTGTCTATGTGGTCTCTGGTAAGGAAGGCATCACCAATGCGGATGAATATGTCGCGAAAATGCTCTACAAAACAGAGAAGCCGGTCATCTTGGTGGTTAATAAGGTTGATAATCCAGAGATGCGTAATGACATCTATGATTTTTATTCCTTGGGGCTGGGAGAGCTTTATCCAGTCTCCAGTGTCCACGGGATTGGAACCGGAGATGTCTTGGATGCGATTATTGAAAATTTACCAGCTGAGGATACTCAAGATGAATCCGATGTGATTCGTTTCAGCTTGATTGGTCGTCCAAATGTTGGGAAATCCAGTTTGATCAATGCCATTCTGGGTGAGGATCGGGTTATTGCCAGTCCCGTAGCGGGAACAACTCGGGATGCTATTGATACCCATTTTGTGGATCCCGAGGGTCAAGAGTTTACCATGATTGATACCGCTGGGATGCGGAAGTCTGGGAAGGTCTATGAAAATACGGAAAAATATTCTGTGATGCGGGCGATGCGGGCCATTGACCGGTCCGATGTGGTTCTGATGGTTCTAAATGCCGAAGAAGGAATCCGGGAATACGACAAACGGATTGCTGGTTTTGCCCATGAGGCCGGTAAAGGAATCATTATTGTTGTCAATAAGTGGGATACCTTGGACAAGGACAACCATACCCTCAAAAACTGGGAAGAAGACATTCGTGATCAATTCCAATACCTGTCTTATGCACCGATTATCTTTGTGTCTGCTCTGACCAAACAACGCTTGCATAAGTTACCAGCTATGATTAAGGAAATCAGTCAAAACCAAAACTTGCGGATTCCAAGTGCGGTCTTGAACGATGTCATTATGGATGCCATTGCGGTTAATCCAACCCCAACGGATAAAGGCAAACGACTTAAAATTTTCTATGCAACCCAAGTGGCTGTCAAACCACCGACCTTTGTTATTTTTGTAAACGAAGAAGAATTGATGCATTTCTCTTATCTCCGTTTCTTGGAAAACCAAATTCGCAAAGCCTTTGTTTTTGAAGGAACCCCAATCCATTTGATTGCTCGGAAACGGAAATAATACTCATACCTAATTAAAATCAATCTAGTCTAGGAAACCTACTGTAAACAGTGCTAGATCTAGGTCAAGGCGAGTTGACAACGGATAGTTTTGATTTTAAAGAGTATATGGACTAAGAGGCCCTTGAACGAAACTAGCAGGGTCTCTTTTTGACTAGAAAGGAGGAGCAGGATGCGCATGATTCCAGGAAAGGTACGGCAGGCTGGTAAGGCCTTGTACCAAGCTGGAGAGGTTGTTTTTCAGGGCTATGAAAAGGACTTGTTGTTGTTCCAAGTGCTAGCAGAGGAAATTCATTTCTCAGCAAGCGGTGGTCCAGACTACTGTTCCTGTTCAGACTTTGGCTTGTTGGGTTACTGTGTCCACATCGCTGCCGTTGAAATTTTTATGCGGGAGCAGGAGAGCACCCTGATGCCAAGACCCGTGGATCAGCTGGTAGAATCGGGGGCGGATATGATGTTCTATCAGGAAGGAGAGGAGTTTCTCCTTGATTTTCTGGAGGGCGAAGTCTCGCCGATCCATCTGCATTTGGGGGTAGAAGGGGAGATTTCCTATCGTCAAGATGGAATTATCTGGACTTTTAAGCTCCGTTATGGAGACTCCAGGTACTATATTATTCGGGATATTTCGGAACTTTTAACACGTTTGGCGCGGGGATCGGACTTCCGACTCAGTAGCCAGATTTTCTTTGAAGCCCTCAGTTGGGAACTTTTCGATGTGGCTAGCCAGGATGTTTTAGCCTTCCTGCTAGGAATCAAACAAGAGCCTTCTTCGGCGCCAGATCCTTACTTCCGAAATTATGGCCGTTACCTCTTTTTGCCTCTGTCGCTTTTAACACAGGTATTGCCCTTCTTTCAAGATTTGGAGCATTTTCAATTGGATTTAGGGGATGGAATTTTGAAGCAGGTCTGGATTCAGGAACTGGATCCTGCCCAGAGTCCCTATCAGCTAATCTTGAGTGCGGATGCAGAAAGCTATCGCTTGGATTTCAAGGTAGGAGATGTTCTTGGTCTCTATGAGGATCAGCTGCTTTACGACCAAGGCCGACTTTTCCTCCTGTCCCTACCCCAAGCCCAGCTCCTTGGCCAAATTCGGGATTATTTTCAAATGTTGCAAATTCGAAGAGCTGCTTTGCGCTTCCATAAGGCTCAATTGAGTCGTTTGTTTACTTTTTTGGAAAAAGTTAAAGGGGTAGCCCAGCTGCATTTGCCGGAGGGCTTAGAGGTAAAAGACTTCTCTATCTCTCTATTCTTAGATATTGATCCCCTAGGTTGGATTGTGAGCCAGTCCACTTACCAGGTTGGGGACGCGACCTTTAGTCTTGAAAAGGAAGTGGTGGAGTCAGGACTTGTCTTGGATTACCAACAAACCCTCCGCTATGAGCGAGCTCTGGAGCAAGCGCAACTACCGACCAGCATGGCCGGCCGTCGACCACCTTTTAGTGAAGAGGAGGTTTTAGACTTCTTTGACCGCCACCTCCCCGTCTTACAGGAAGTGGCGGATGTTAGCTGGTCAGCGGCCTTTGCTAGTCTGCGCCAGGAGGTGGACTTGGACCTAACGATTGAAGAGGGGCGTGGCTACCTCGAAGTGAATTTTTCCTTGGAAGGGGTCGACCAACAGGAGATTCAGGAAGCCGTCCAAGCCTTGACAACGGGAAATCTCTACCGGACCAAGGCCGGTCGTTTTGTGAGCCTGAGTTCTAAAAATCAAAAACGGTTGCAGGAGCTAATGGCTGTAGAAGGTGGAAGTTGGGAACCCCAAGGCGGGCCTTTTCAAGTCAAACGCCAGCTTTTGGGGCGGATCCAGGCGGCCTTAGAGGGAGCTTCAGTGACCTATTCCAAAGCCTTGGAAGAGTTTTTGGGACACTTGGCCCAACCAGAAACCTATCCCTTGCCAGCCCATCCGATTTTGGAACAATTGCGAGATTACCAACGCATTGGAGTGGCCTGGATGTCCATGCTGGCTTCTTATGGCTTTGGTGGGATCTTGGCAGATGACATGGGCTTAGGAAAAACAGTGCAAGCCATTAGTTTTTTACTGCTGAATTTGAAAGCTGGTGAAAAGGCTTTGGTGGTGACGCCGTCAGGTCTCCTTTACAACTGGCAGGAGGAATTGCGGCGCTTTGCCCCGGAACTCAAGGTCAGTCTGATCTATGGAAGCAAGCAGGAGCGGGCAGAGGCCCGCAGTCAAACAGCCCAGGTTTACCTTACCAGCTATGGAAGTTTGCGGCAGGATATTTTGGATTATCGGCATGAGCAGTTTCAGACCATGATTCTTGATGAAGCTCAATATCTGAAAAATCAACGAACCAAGGTTCACACCAGCCTGCAAAAAATCGAAGCTGACTCGATCTTTGCCTTATCTGGAACACCGGTCGAAAATCGTCTGGAAGAAATCGGGGCTATTTTTAACCTGGTCCTCCCAGGCCTCCTACCAGCCAAAAAAGATTTATTGAAGATGCCAGTAGAAGCCGTTGCCCAACAAATTCGTCCCTTCATTTTACGTAGGGATAAACAGGCCATTCTGACCGAATTGCCTGAAAAGAGCGAAGGCATCTATGTGACGGAACTACTGCCAGAACAAAAGAGCTTGTATTTGGCGCAACGAAATCAAATGCAGGCTGAATTGCAGAGCTTAACCGAGCAAGAATTCCGGAAACGGAAGGTGGAATTTCTAGCAGGCTTGACTCGCCTCCGGCAGATTTGCGATAGTCCAGCCCTCTTTTTGGAGGATTATCAGGGACAGAGTGGCAAACTCGAGCTCTTGAAGGTGTTATTAGAGCGTGCCCGGGAAAGCGGTCAGCGGATCCTGATCTTTTCGCAGTTTGTGGGAATGTTGGAGCTGGTCCAGCAGCTGTTAGACCAGGAAGAGCGGGATTATTTTATGATTCGAGGTTCAACGCCGGCGCGTGAACGTCAGGAAATCAGTCGCGCCTTTAACCAGGGTCAAGGGGATGTAGTCTTGATTTCCTTGAAAGCTGGTGGGGTTGGTCTGAACCTAACTGGGGCAGATACGGTCTTCCTTTTGGATTTATGGTGGAATCCAGCGGTGGAGGAGCAGGCTATTGGCCGAGCCCATCGGATGGGGCAACAGAATGCGGTCCAGGTCTACCGCTTTATTACCAAGGGGAGCATCGAAGAGAAGATTTTTGAATTGCAGGAAAGCAAGCGCAATCTCCTAGAGTCTGTGCTCAATGCGGGGCGTCCAAGTGAGGCCTTGAGTTTGGACGAAGTAAAGGAAATTTTAGGTATTTAGGAAAAGTAGGAAGGCGAAACTTGAAAATCGGAGAAAAAACGCTATAATTGAGATTTGAGAGGATAAAACTATGGCAGATAAACAATTTCCTTTGTTGGCTGATTCGGAACCAATTTTTGAGGATCGTCAGCCGATGAATCTCTATGAAGAGTCTGATTTTATTAGTAATATCAAAGGTGACTACCAAGAGAAGTCTTTTTATGACTGGGCGCCGATTGCGGCTGCTAAGCTTGAGCAAAAGGAGGCGCCGGTTGAGGAAGAGTTTAAGACGGATGCAGCCTTGGGTCGTGAAAAAGCCAGAGAAAGTGTCCGCCAGAAACGGTCAGCCTCTTATCTTCAGGATGATCCTAACCAGGTCTTTCGTCAAGACCTCAAGCGTCGTCTGGAGCAAGTGCAGCCCTTACGACCCCAGGAGGAAGCGGGTTCGGATTACCGCAAGTATGGCCAAAAACTCAGTCAGGACCAGTATATTCTAGCGGATTTACGGGGACGGACGAAAAAAAGTGATAAAAAGACCAACAAGGATTCCTATGATTTTCTAAGGAAGAGTCAAATTTACCAAGAGAAAGAACAGAAAGTAAGTCCTCGTCAAACCAATCAGGAATTGGATTTGCGCAAGTTGACGAATGAGAGAGAGAAACAATGACCAAGCGTTTTCATTTTATCGGAATTAAGGGGTCAGGGATGTCAGCCTTGGCACTCATGCTGCATCAAATGGGTTATGAGGTTCAAGGAAGTGATGTCGATAAGTACTACTTTACCCAACGCGGTTTAGAGCAGGAAGGGATCCAGATTTTGCCCTTTGATGCAGCTAACCTATCTCCCGATTTAGAATTGATTGCGGGAAATGCCTTCAAGGCTAGCAACAATGTGGAGCTGGCAGCGGCAGAAGAACAAGGACTTAGCTACCGTCGTTACCATGAGTTTCTAGGCGAATTTATGGAGCAATTTACCAGTCTTGGTGTGGCGGGAGCCCATGGGAAAACATCAACGACAGGTTTGTTAGCCCATGTCTTGTCCAATATGACAGATACTTCTTACCTGATTGGTGATGGGACTGGACGTGGGTCTGAGCAGGCCAGCTACTTTGTCTTTGAATCGGATGAATATGAGCGCCATTTCCTTCCTTATCATCCGGCTTACTCAATTATTACCAATATTGATTTTGACCATCCTGATTATTTCACCAGTCTGATGGATGTCTTTGATGCCTTTGATACCTATGCAGATAATGTTAAAAATGGTCTCTTTATTTACGGGGAAGACCAACTCCTTCGGAAGATTACTTCTGAGGCTCCGATCTATTATTATGGATTTGATCCTGAGAAGAATGATTTTATTGCCAAGGACTTGGTGCGTTTGACGACTGGTTCAACCTTCACGGTTGAGTTTCGTGGGGAAGACCTTGGCCAGTTCCACATTCCAACTTATGGCAAACACAATGTTATGAACGCGACAGCAGTCATTGGCTTGTTGCATACGATTGGTTTTGATTTGGACTTGGCGCGTCAGCATTTGAAAACCTTCGCGGGTGTGAAACGTCGCTTTACCGAGAAAATTGTGAATGGTGTGACCATTATTGATGATTTTGCCCACCATCCAACAGAAATCATTGCGACCATTGATGCCGCTCGTCAAAAATATCCAAGTAAAGAAATCGTTGCGATTTTTCAACCCCATACCTTTACGCGGACCATTGCCTTGATGGATGAATTTGCGGAGGCCTTGAACTTGGCAGATTCGGTTTATTTGGCAGAGATTTATGGATCTGCCCGTGAGGTGGACGACGGTCAGGTGCGCGTGGAGGATCTAGCAGCTAAGGTTGCCAAAAAAGGTGGTATTATCACAGTCGATAATGTCTCGCCTCTCTTGGACCATGACAATGCGATTTTTGTGTTTATGGGAGCTGGTGATATCCAGACCTACGAACACTCTTTTGAGCAGTTGCTTGCGAATTTAACTAATAATATTCAATAATGAAGTAGAGAGGTGGGGCTGGTCCCGACCTCCCCTTCTTTTTTTGGGAGGAAATATGATACGTTTGGCAAGGATGACTGACTTGGATCGGCTGCATGAGATTGAAGTCCAAAATTTTGGACAGGAAGAAGCTTTGCCCTATGAAACCCTGGCCCGTCATATTCAAAACATTGCGACCAGTTTCCTAGTTTATGAGGAAGATGACCGCATTCTCGCCTATCTTGAAGGACCGGTGGTTCCCGAACGAACCCTAGTAGACCGGAACTTTTACCAAGCTCAGGATTGGAGTGCGGAACCGGGCGGCTACATTTCGATTACCAGTTTGTCCGTAGCGCCGGAGGCGCAAGGCCGGGGGCTGGGAACCTTACTCCTAGATGAGCTGAAGCAGGTGGTCTTGCGGGATCAGCGGCTGGGGATTAACTTAACCTGCCATGATTACTTGATTGGCTATTATGAAGGCCAGGGCTTTCAGCTATTAGGTCCCTCTTCTTCCACTTATGCTGGAGAAAAATGGTTTGATATGTTGTGGGAATTAGGATTATAATCATTAGTGGAAAATCCTGTCTTTGTGGTATAATGATTTAGATTAGTATGAAGGAGGTCCCGCCTTTGGCTGACCAAGAAAGACCGAAAAGTCTAAGCTTTAAAGAGCAAATTCTGAGAGACCTTTCCAAATCCAAGCAAAAAAGACAGGAGATGCTGAGTCAGGTTCAGCGTGCCCATGCTGAAAAAATGGCTCAGGCCCAGGTGGTTGAACAAGAAGCAGGAGTCGAACAGTCTAGAGTGAAATCCTCAGAGGCTAGGCCTGCCGTTCCAGCTATCCCTCAAGCCGGAAAGATCAAACAGACAGATGTGAATCCGGAGGTTCCTGTAGCGGCACCCAAGCCGGCAGCAGCTCTCAAACGGAAAGGGAAGTCCATCCAGGTGCCCTTGTCCATTGGTAAAAAACATACCACCACCATTGAGACAGAGGCTCTTCGCAAACAAAGAACGGTCCCTGCGGCTAAAGAAAAAGCGCATGCAGAAGCTGTCCAGCAGAAACAACCTGGAGCTCAGATTCGCATGAAAGCAGCTCCAGGGAAATCGCTCTCTTTTGCTGCCGAAGAACAGAAACAGAGCCTAGCTCCTGTAAAAGAAACCAAGTTGGCTCGGGTTGAACAAGTCGACTGGCAAGGAGAAGAAGACATGGAAAAACGTCAAGAAAAACGTCGAAAACAAAACCAAGTGGCTAAGAAGATTGTTGGAGTGGTAACTCTGCTACTCTTGCTTTGCTTCCTAGCAACTGGCGTTTTCGGTTACATTTACGTCCAATCTGCCTTGGGGCCGATTGATCAAGACTCAACAGAGTATGTCCAGGTTGAAGTGCCGATTGGCTCTTCTAACCGAGAAATTGGCCGCATTTTAGAAGATGCCGGTCTCATTAAGAGTGGCCAAGTGTTTAATTTTTACACACAATTCCGCAATCATACCGATTTCCAATCCGGTTATTACAACCTGCAGAAAAATATGAATGTGGAAGAAATTATTGAGAGATTGAAAGAGGGCGGAACGGAGAGTCCGGTGGCCCCATCTCTCGGTAAAATCACAATTCCAGAAGGTTATACCTTGGAGCAGATTTCGGATGCTGTTACTCGAAATGCAGCTTCGAAAGATGGTCAAGAAAATAGTATCTTTACCAAAGAAGCCTTTATGGAAAAAGTTCAGGATGATGGCTTTATCGAAGCGCTCGTGGCGAAATACCCCAATCTTTTGGGCAGTCTGGCTGCCAAAGAAGCGGGAGTTAAGTACCGTTTAGAGGGCTATCTCTTCCCTGCAACCTATGACTACAATGAGGGTGACACAGTTGAGGCCTTGATTGAACAAATGGTCGCAGCCATGGATGCCAATATGGCACAGTTCTATGAGCCGATTGCCCAGCAACAAAAATCCGTGAATGATATCTTGAGCCTAGCTTCTCTTGTTGAGAAAGAGGGAGCAACAGATGAGGATCGGAAAAATATTGCCAGCGCCTTCAATAACCGTCTGAGCCAACAAATGCCTCTCCAAAGTAACATTGCCATCCTATATGCAATGGGCAAACTTGGACAAAAGACAACCCTCGCTGAAGATGCTGGAATCGATACCAATATCGATTCACCTTACAACATTTACAAAAATCCAGGTCTTATGCCTGGTCCAGTAGACAGCCCAGGAATGGCAGCCATTCGTGCCACCATTGATCCCAACAAAACAGACTACCTCTACTTTGTAGCGGATGTCGATACAGGTACTGTCTACTACGCCAACAATATTGAAGAACACAACCGGAATGTTGAAGAACATGTCAATTCCAAACTAGCCAACGCATCGGCTAGTGCCAATTAGAAAGTGAGAAACTATGGCAGAAAAAACCTATCCAATGACCCAGGCTGAAAAGGAAAAGCTTGAAAAAGAATTAGAAGAACTGAAATTGGTCCGTCGTCCAGAAGTCGTTGAGCGGATTAAAATCGCCCGTTCCTACGGAGACCTTTCTGAAAATAGTGAATACGAAGCAGCCAAAGACGAGCAAGCCTTTGTCGAAGGTCAAATCTCAGACTTGGAGACCAAAATTCGCTATGCTGAAATCGTAGACTCTGATTCCGTTGCTAAAAATGAAGTAGCTATCGGTAAAACTGTCACCATCCAAGAAGTGGGTGAAACAGACACCGAAACTTACATGATTGTCGGATCTGCTGGTGCTGATGCTTTTGCTAATAAGGTTTCTAACGAAAGCCCGATCGGCCAAGCCCTCATCGGTCGTAAAACCGGTGACACCGTTACCGTCCAAACCCCAGTTGGCAGCTACGATGTCAAAATCGTATCTGTGAAAAAATCAAAGTAAGCAGGGTAGCCTGTGAAAAAGGACTTGATTCTCATTTTGAAGAATCAAGTCCTTTTTGGGTTCTGAGAGTAGCCAGAACTACAAAAAGCCCCATCTTCCAAAGGAAAATGGGGTGGTCACTGATTAGCGTGAGCGCTGCTTACCAGCGTTGCGTTTTTTGTTTGCCTGTTGACGGTTTTGGGAGCTTGGTGGGGTTACGTCTTTGATAGGACTAGCACCTGCACCGGCTCCGAAGACTGCTCCGAACTGACTTGGTGTTTTAGGAGGATTTTCTTCAAATTCCTTGGCAACTTGTTTACGGAGACGTGGACGAACCACATACATGGTAATTAATTGCTGAATAATTGAGAAGAAACCACCGACCAACCAGTAGAGGGCTACTCCGGCAGGAGAGCTGAAGGAGAAGAACATAATCATCAAGGGGCTGATCAACACCATGGACTGCATTTGTTTGCGTTGTTCTTCAGTGACTCCAACCAGGGTCAAGGCTGACTGGATCAAGTAGAGAACTCCGGTTAGGATGGTCAGGAGCATACTTGGAGAATCTAAGGGAATATTCATCCAGCTGGAGCCTGCGATACCAGGGGTATGTTGGGCTGCGAAGAAGAGAGCTGAGAAGAAAGGCATCTGGATCAAGATTGGGAGACAGCCGATGCCTCCAAAAGGATTGAGGCCATTTTCCCGTTGAGCCGCCATAAATTCTTGGTTGGCCAATAATTTCTCTTCTTGGGTCTGGGCATTTCGCATCCGCTCTTGAATCGGTGCCAAGATGGGTTGCATATAGGCCATTTTTTCAGCCTGATAAGCTGCCTTCTGGGCCTGATAGAGTCCTAGCGGCAGGATAATCACACGCACAATAATGGTTACAAGAATAATCGCCACACCATAACCCAAGGCTTGGTTTTCAGCGAAGAAAGTGATCAGGGTGCTCATGGGTTGCCCCAAGAGGGTCCAAATTAGACCTGTCGGATTGCCATTAGCATCTTGACCGACACAGCCTGAGAGCAAGACTAGCATGGAAGCCAAGAGTCCTGCAGTAGCAAATGTTTTTTTAGTCGTCACAATTCAGTTCCTTTTCTAAATGATACCCTTCTATTCTACTGCTTTTGAGCCTGGATTACAATAGGACTGCAGACGGAGCTTAGTTTTGGATGGCAAAATCTTCGTAAGAAGGGAAATTTGCCAGGGTCACATCGACATAGGTCACTTTAGAAAAAGGACTAGGTCCCTTTCTCACCTCTTGGATAAAAAGAGCCATCTTTGCCGTATCTTCGGCCTGGGCTAGAATTTCAACCAACCCATCCTCGCGGTTCCAGACACGACCGGTAATCCCTCCCAAAGAATTGGCTAATTCCCAGACGGACCAGCGAAAACCGACTCCTTGGACTCGTCCCTGAACAATCATACGTACTTTTTTCATGACTTTCTCCTTTTGTGCTATAATATCTCTTATGACTATTATAACCTCTAAAACTAATCCTTTGATTAAAAAGATCAAAAAGCTGACCAAGAAAAAATACCGCAAGGATTCCTATTTGATTGAAGGTTGGCACCTTTTTGAGGAGGCCTATCAAGCCGGAGCTAGCTTTGGCCCGATTTTGATTTTGGAAGAAGAACGGCATCGTCTCCCCGCGGATGTCAACTATCAAGTAGTGAGTCCTGCCGTTCTGGCGGAAGTCGCCGATTCGAAAACGCCTCAAGGGATTGTGGCCGAGGTGCAACGAGAGGTCCAAGAGGTCCCAGATCTGACCCAGGGCAAGTGGCTCTATCTTGAAGAAGTGCAGGATCCAGGTAATGTTGGTACCATGATTCGGACAGCTGATGCAGCGGGCTTTACGGGGGTTCTAGTGAGCCCTGGAACAGCTGATATCTATAGCCCTAAGACCCTACGTTCCATGCAGGGGAGCCACTGGCACCTACCCATTTATGAATATCCCTTGGACCAGCTAGCCCAGGAAGCTCATGCGCCGCTGCTGGTGACCAGTCTGCAAAACCGGTCTCAGAGTTACTTGGATCTAGGTCCCTTGGATGCGGTGATTCTCTTAATGGGGAATGAGGGCCAGGGTGCTTCGGAACAAGCCCATTCACTGGCAGATCAGACCGTTCATATTCCGATGGCCGGTCAGGCAGAAAGCCTCAATGTGGCTATTGCCTCGGGGATCCTCTTGTTTCATTTGAAAAATAGCTAAAGGAGAATTTATGCAACCAATTACCAGTCAAGCCGATACCGGTTTAAATCGTTTCTTTGCCAAGGTCTATGGTTATATGGGTCTGGGTCTAGCAATCTCAGCCCTAGTTTCAGGACTTTTGCTTTACGTTTTCCAAGCAACCATGCTCAACATCATGGCCAACCATTCCTGGGTTTACTATGCCGCTTCCTTTATTGAAATTGCCTTGGTCTACTCCGTTTCAAGCACTGCCTGGAAAAATAATCCAATGGCCATGCCTCTGTTCCTGTTCTACTCAGCTCTTAACGGCTTTACACTAAGCTTTATTTTGGCAGCCTACAGCCAAACCAATGTCTTTGCAGCCTTTGTGACAGCGACCCTGACCTTCTTTGCGATGGCTGTGATTGGTCTTGTCAGCAAGCGAGACCTATCCGGTATGGCCCAGGCCTTCCGAATGGTGCTACTGGGTGTGTTGATTGCAAGTTTGATTAACATTTTCCTACGAAGTGCCGGCTTGTCCTATGTGATGAGTTTGGTCATGGTCGTGATTTTTGCTGGTTTGACAGCCTACGACAACCAACGCATTCGTCAAGCCTACCAGCAATCAGGTGGGCAAGTGTCCAACGGTTGGGCGATTTCTATGGCCTTGAGTCTCTATTTGAACTTTATTAATCTCTTCTTGAGTATTCTTCGCATTTTTGCTTGGAGGTCTTTTTTCTTTTTGAAAAAGCGTCAGAGCTTTGGTATAATAAGAGCGAATGTATGTAATACTCAAACTAGTTAGAGTAAGAGGAAGGATTTGAACTATGGCTTTGTGGCTAGCAATTATTTTAATCGTCGTTTTCTTTATTGGTGGTGTGGCACTCGGGATTTACTTGACCCGTCGCCAAGTTGAACAAGAAATGGCTCAATACCCTCGTTTGAATAAGGATGCCCTTCGGGTTATGATGGGCCAAATGGGTCAAAAGCCAAGTGAGGCTCGTGTCAACCAAGTTTACCAACAAATTGTCAATCAACAAAAGAAACAAGCCAAGAAATAAGGAAGTGAGGCTGAGACAAGAGTCTCAGCCTTGTCGCTTTCCTCAGGTAAGCTAAGATTTCTAGTGTTACCTCGTGGTCTATCAGGTAAGATAAAGGGAGGATGGTATGGATAATCGTCCAATTGGTTTCTTAGACTCAGGGGTTGGAGGTTTGACGGTCGTTAAAGAATTGCGACGGCAACTCCCCCATGAGGAAGTCATTTATATTGGGGACTCGGCGCGTGCGCCTTATGGACCACGCGCCGCCGAAGAAATTCGGCAATATACTTGGGAATTGGTCCGCTTTTTACAAGAGAAAAATGTCAAAATGATTGTCATTGCCTGCAATACGGCTACAGCTGTGGCCTGGGAAGAAATCAAGGAGGCCTTGGACATCCCCGTGTTAGGGGTGATTCTTCCAGGAGCCTCTGCAGCCCTAAAGGCTAATCTGAAGGGGACGATTGGGGTTATTGCTACGGAGATGACCGTGGCTTCAGACATTTACCGGCAGAAGATCCAGTCCTTGGATCCCAAAGCTCAGGTGATGAGCCAACCCTGTCCTCCTTTTGTGCCCTTAGTAGAAGCCAATGAACTGCAGTCCAGTTTGGCTAAAAAGGTGGTTTATGACCAATTGAAGGACTTTCAGGGCAAGGTCTCAACCTTGATCCTAGGTTGTACCCACTACCCTTTGTTGCGCCCAGTCATTCAAAATGCCCTAGGGCCTGAGGTGACCTTGATTGATAGTGGGGCGGAATGTGTCCGGGATATTTCCGTTCTCCTGAATTATTTTGAGATTAACCGCGGTCGTGATCTCGGTGAGCAGCAACACACCTTTTAT
Source organism: Streptococcus danieliae (assembly GCF_013415245.1). Lineage (GTDB taxonomy): Bacteria > Bacillota > Bacilli > Lactobacillales > Streptococcaceae > Streptococcus > Streptococcus danieliae_A. The sequence continues at coordinate 16,268 of NZ_JACBXX010000134.1, forward strand.
ACAACCGGTGATGTTGAACCCTTTACCCAGCTAGCTCAGACCTGGCTGGAAGAAGCAGTACGAGTGGAGCATATAGATTTATGAAACAAGAATTAGTAGAATTTCGAGATGGACAAGACTGGTACGTGGCACAAGTTTCTGACGGACCTCACTTAAGTTTCGCTTTTGATCAGGAAGATCAGGTGTATCATTTCCTAGCTCCTTTTCAAAATTTGTCCCCAAAAAACGGCTTTAAAGTTCAAGTTTTCCAATGGTCCTCAGCCCAAAAGCTAGCTCGCTTTATGGTGGACTTGATAAATCGCAGTGAAGACCGGCAGTTGACCTTGGAGCGGCGGGGAGCAGCCCTCTTGGTGGTTGAGGACGGGCGTTTGTTGCATGTCGCCTTGCCTGAAAACGGTGAAGAGCTGGCCACGGTCGTGGGTGAAGCGGACTTAGAGCCGCTCTTGATTGCGACACGCAATGAAGGGAAAACGGCAGAATTTAAGAAGATTTTTGAGCCCCTTGGTTTTCGAGTGGAAAATCTCAATGACTACCCCGACCTACCTGAAATTGCCGAGACGGGGACAACCTTTGAAGCCAATGCCCGCCTGAAGGCCGAAGGAATTGCAGCTATTACTGGAACCATGGTGTTAGCCGATGATTCCGGCTTGAAGGTTGACGTCTTAGGGGGACTGCCAGGAGTCTGGAGTGCTCGCTTTGCAGGTCCAGATGCGACGGATGCGGACAACAATGCCAAGTTGTTGCATGAGCTAGCTATGGTCTTGGAGGCTGACAAGCGTTCTGCCCAATTCCACACGACCCTGGTTGTTGCGGCACCGGGGCGGGAGTCCCTAGTTGTTGAGGCCGATTGGCCGGGTTACATTGCATTTGAGCCTAAAGGAGAAAATGGATTTGGTTATGATCCTCTGTTCCTCATTGGGGAGACTGGCAAAACCTCTGCCCAATTGAGCATGGAGGAGAAAAACCAGCAGTCTCATCGGGCTCAAGCAGTTGAAAAATTAGTGGAGGTATTTCCATCATGGAGAGACGGACAATAGTTGTCATGAGCGATTCTCATGGAGATCGCGAGATTGTTCAAGCCATTAAAGAGCAGTGGCAAGACAAGGCAGATCTGATTTTCCACAATGGCGATTCGGAGCTTGAAGTGGGTGATCCGGTCTGGGATGGCATTCAGGTTGTTGCTGGCAATATGGACTTTTTAGCCGGTTATCCCGATCAGCAGCGGGTGGAGCTGGATGGCTATAAGATCATCCAAACCCATGGTCACTTACAGAACATCAATTTCACCATGGATAAATTGGCCTATTGGGCCCAGGAGGAAGAAGCTAGCATCTGCTTGTATGGCCACCTCCATGTCCCAGCTGCTTATCAAGAAGCGGGGATTCTCTATGTGAATCCAGGTTCTGTCAGCCAGCCCCGAGGCCAAATCTTGGAGCGGCTCTATGCCGTCCTCTCAATCCAAGGTACACAGGTTCGGATTGATTACTACACGCGTGACCATCAGCTTTTCCCAGGCCTAAGCAAGGAGTTTACCATCCAATGATTGCAGAACCACTAGAGGATTATTTGAAGGCTCAAGAATCGACCTTCCTCACGCTGGCCAAAAATCTGGCGGTGGTCATTGATAGTCACAATGTCGACCATGTGATTCTGTTGTTGAGCCAGATTAGCTACACTCGGATTCCCGTGGTCACCGACCACGGTCACTATGTTGGGACGATTTCTCTGACGGACATTCTCAGCTACCAAATGAAACACAATCTGTCTGCTGAGGAGCTGGAAAGTATGGACATTGTTCATATGGTGAAACGTGATGGATTAACCCTGGCTCCTGGTTACAGCTTAACCGAGGTTTTCCATAAACTGGTTGATGAATCCTTCCTACCCGTTTTGGATGACCAAGGTGTCTTGGAAGGAATTATCGCCCGGAAATCCATTTTGAAGGCCACCAATGCCCTGCTCCACGAGTTTGGTCAGTATTATGAAATGAGTCCCAAATGAAAGACTGGATTGAAGCCTTTTTAGACTCCAAACGCTTGTCAGCCAATACCCGAGCAGCCTATAGTTCCGACCTCCAGCAACTGGCCAAAAGTCTGCAGGGAGCAGTAGTAGACGAGTTGGGTCTGAAACTCTATCGCGATTCTCTGGCCCAGCTTAGTGTAACCGCCCAGCGCCGGAAATTATCGGCCATTAATCAATTCCTCCTCTTTCTTTATGAGGAGGGTCATAGCGACCAGTACCATCGCCTCACCTTACCTCCTTTGGAAAGGAAAGAGGAGCCTAGTACTCCTGACCGGACTTTGCTGGCTAAGGATTTGTTTGAGACAGTCACCCAGTATCCCCAAGGGCAAATTCTGGTCGCCTTGATCTTGGAGGCTGGCCTACAGGCAACAGAGATTATCCAGCTAGAACGGACGGACTTACAGCCGGCCCTGGGGCTGCTACAGGTTGGCCAAAGTGGGAGGCGCCGCGTTCTGGAGTTAAGTCCGCGTCTGAGCCAGGCCCTAGCTCAAACAAGCCAAACTTCCTACATCTTTGAACACCAAGGCAAACCCTACACCCGTCAGTGGGTCTTTCTGCAAATCAAGGCCTATTTGGAGGAGCAGGGACTGGTCCCGCACTCTCCCCAAAGCTTACGGGAGCAATATATTTTTAAAGAATTGCAGGCTGGGGTGGGCCTGTTGACAATTGCAGACAATCTTGGGCTCCGCTCTCTGCACAGTATTGAGAAGTACCGCAAATGGAAATAAAAATCAAAGATTTTGAGGGACCACTGGACTTGCTTTTGCACCTGGTCTCCCGCTACCAAATGGATATTTACGATGTTCCTCTCTTGGAAGTCATTGAACAATACCTAGCCTATCTCTCCACCCTCCAAGCCCTCCGCTTGGAGGTGGCGTCTGAGTATATGGTCATGGCCAGTCAGTTGATTTTACTGAAGAGTCGCAAGCTCTTACCTCAGATTCAGCAGCAGGAAGACGATGAGCCCATCGAGGATTTGGAACAAAATCTCCTACAACAATTGGAAGACTATCGTTATTTTAAAGCAGCTAGTCAGGAATTGGCCCAGCAGCACGAGGAGCGCTCACGTTACTATAGCCATCCGGCCCTGCCCCTGGCTTCAGAAGTGGTTGTTTTGAATCGCGATGTGACTGCTACGGATCTCTTCTTGACCTTCTCCCATCTGTTGCGGCAGGAGAAAAAGAAGCGACAGGGTCAGCAGACGACGGTGGAGCGGGATGATTTCCGGATTGAGGATTCGATGGAGCAGATTCGCCAAGGTTTGGTGCGGGCTAAGGGGAAATTGGCTTTCAGCCAGCTCCTTTCCCAGGCGGAATCGCTCTCGCAAATGATTACACAATTTTTGGCCTGCTTGGAGTTGGTGAAAATCCAGGAAATCCGTCTCCATCAGCCAGAAACCTTTGATGAAATATGGATAGAAGGACAGGTGTCATGAGTCAATTAGCAGCCTTAGAGGCCCTTTTATTTACAGCAGGGGAGGATGGTCTGGATCGTCTTCATTTGAGTTCCATGTTGAATGTAACTCCGACCCAGCTGGAAAGCCTACTTCAGACTCTGGGGCAAGCCTATAATCAGAATCCGGATTCTAGCTTGACCGTGATTGAGACCAAGGGTAACTTGCGTTTGGTGACCAAGCCTGCCTACGCTTCCCTACTGGAAGCCTATGCCCAAACCCCTATGCAACAGTCGCTGTCCCGGGCCAGTTTGGAGGTTCTTTCGATTATTGCTTACCGCCAACCCATTACCCGGATTGAAATTGATGCCATTCGCGGGGTCAACTCTAGCGGAGCTCTAGCTAAGTTGCAAGGATTTGGTTTAATCAAAGAAGTCGGCAAAAAGGAAACCCTTGGCCGTCCGAATCTTTATGGCACGACGGACTATTTTTTGGATTATATGGGGATGAACCATTTGGAGGATTTACCCCAGGTTCAAGTTGAGGAAGAAGACCAGGAAGAACTGTCTTTATTTAGGATTGAGGAAGAAAATGAGAATTAATAAATATATTGCCCATGCGGGTATTGCTAGTCGGCGAAAAGCGGAAGAGTTGATTAAGCTGGGCCGGGTAACCATCAATGGCCAGGTGGTTAAGGAATTGGCCACTACTGTCAAAAAGGGCGACCGTGTAGAAGTCGAAGGGCAGCCAATTTATCAGGAGGAAAAAGTTTACTACCTCTTAAACAAACCCCGGGGTGTGATTTCCAGTGTTAGCGATGACAAGGGCCGGCGGACCGTCCTCGATTTCTTTGGCAGCGTTAAGGAACGGATTTATCCGGTTGGGCGGCTGGACTGGGATACTAGTGGGGTTCTGTTATTGACCAATGATGGGGACTTTACCGATGAGATGATCCACCCCCGCAATGAACTAGACAAGGTCTATCTGGCGCGTGTGAAAGGACTGGCAACCAAGGAGAATCTGCGTCCCTTGACTCGCGGAGTTGTGATTGACGGCAAAAAAACCAAACCAGCTGTTTACAATATCTTGAAAGTTGATCCAGCTAAAAACCGTTCAGTGGTTGAACTGACCATTCACGAGGGCCGCAACCACCAGGTCAAGAAAATGTTTGAAGCGGTTGGCTTAGAGGTTGATAAACTGTCACGGACCCACTTCGGCCACTTGGATGCAGCCGGCTTGGCTCCAGGAGAATTCCGGCGCCTCAATAAAAAAGAAGTGAGTCAATTGCATAATTTAGCGGTGACGGCCAAGAAGCCTGCTCGGAAAAGACGATGAGCTATTTGCTAATCCTCTGTGTTCGCTTCTACCAACGTTTTATCTCGCCCCTCTTTCCTCCTTCCTGCATCTATAGTCCAACTTGCTCCACCTATATGATCCAGGCGATTGAAGCTTATGGTTTGTGGGGTCTCTATCTGGGAACCAAACGGATTCTCTCCTGCCATCCTTGGTCGGAAGGCGGGGAGGATCCAGTTCCAGCTTCCTTTCATTTTTTGAAAAAAGAAATCAAGAAGCTTGACAGATAGCAAGCTCCTAGTATATACTAAAAAAGTAATTTGATTGATTTAGCTCAAACCTGTTGTGACCTAAGTTAATCAAGTTTGGCACCACATTGTCCGCCGAGCTTGACTCCGGGTGATGTGGCTATTTTTTTAGCTGGAAAGGGAATTTCTGTGAATAACATTGTATTATACCAACCCCAGATACCCCAGAACACGGGAAATATTGCTAGGACCTGTGCGGCAACCAATAGCCCCCTCCATTTGATTCATCCCTTGGGCTTTCCTTTGGATGATAAAAAAATGAAACGGGCTGGTTTGGATTACTGGGATCAATTGGATATTCATCACTACGATTCCCTAGAGGACTTCTTGGCCCAACATGGTGGAAAGAATCTTTACCCTGTTACCAAGTTTGCAGAACAAACCTATGCCCAGATGGATTATCAGCTAGCTGAAGACGTCTATTTCATCTTTGGGCGTGAGGATACTGGCCTTCCGGAAGCCTTTCTGCAGGATCAACGGAGTCAAGCTATTCGCATCCCTATGAATGACGACCATGTTCGGAGTTTAAACCTTTCGAATGCGGTTTGTATGGTGGTTTATGAAGCTCTTCGCCAACAGCAGTTTGTCGGCTTGGAAGAAGTACATCATTATGTACAGGATAAGATAAAGTAAGGAGTACTATTATGACTCGAGTGAGACAGTTGACTATTGTGGCAGTCCTTTCTGCCCTCTCATTTATTCTCATGTTTTTCGCAATACCAATTATTCCGGGCGCTGATTTCTTACAGTTAGACCTCAGCATTTTGCCAATTTTGGTAGCTTTGGAACTGTTTGGTTTGAAACAAGCCAGCTTGGTGCTCTTACTTCGTTCCCTCTTGAAGTTGGTCTTGAACAATCAAGGGGTCTCAACGGTAATTGGTTTGCCGATGAATATGCTGGCTGTATTTGTCTTTATTCTTGTTTTGGCCTTGGTCTGGCGGAAGAAAGATTCCTATGCTCAATATTTCCTAGCCGGCGGTTTGGCAACCTTGGGATTAACATTCGCCATGGTAGCCATGAACTATTTTTATGCGATTCCCCTCTACGCCCAGTTTGCCGGCTTTGACATTGGGAAGATTATTGGGATTGGAACCTACCTTCAAGCGATGATCCTTCCTTTTAACTTGATTTCCGGTGTTGTCTACACGATCAGTTTTGGTCTGGTCTGGGCTTTGATGAAACCTCTGGTGAAAGCTTATGCAGAATAAGCAACTCTATTGGAGCAAGGGCAGTTTCTGTCTCTTGCTCTTTGTTATTTTAGGCTATACCGTTCGGTTTTATCCCCAGTATCTAGAGGCCTTTGATGGAATGGTACAGACGACTGTACGGGGCAATTTGCCAGCAGGCCTAACGAGCTTCTTTGTCACCCTGACCAAGATCGGCAATATGCCGGTGATTCTCACCTGGGTCACCGTAATGACGCTCTTTTTGGTCTGGAAACGTTACTACAGTGAGGCTCTCTTTCTGGCTGGGAATTTGGTGCTGACAGGTCTACTGGTAGTTCTGCTTAAGAACATTTACCAACGACCCCGCCCCAGCCTGGAGCATCTAGTGGTTGAGCATGGTTTCTCCTTTCCAAGTGGTCATGCGCTAGCAGCCGGTTTGGTCCTTGGTTCTTTGCTGATCCTGGTTACCCAGGGAATTAGCTCGACCGGCCTCAGACGCCTGCTTCAAGTGGTTTTGGTCAGTCTGATTTTACTCTTGCCGCTGTCGCGTGTCTATTTGGGGGTTCACTATCCTAGTGATGTGCTTGGCAGTCTGCTCCTTAGCCTGGGCCTCCTGTTTATTGAATATCCCGCCTATCAGGGCCTCCGTTTTCGTTGGCGTTTTACAGGCAAACAAGCAAGGTAGCCTTGGGCTAGCTTGCTTTCTTTTTGGGTAAAAATGGTATAATGGGAACATCATTAAAATGAAAGAGGGAAGAAAAAATGCTTCAAAAACCTTTGGAGCTGGCCCATGAATTTCTGGTCCAGGTGCTGGATCCAGATGCGATTGCGGTCGATGCGACCATGGGAAATGGTCATGATACGCTGTTTTTAGCCCAGCACAGTGGCTATGTTCACGCCTTTGATATTCAGCAGGTGGCCTTGGAAAAGACCCGGGCCCGCTTAGAGGCAGCCGGTTTGAGCAATGTGAGTTTGCATCTGGTCGGTCATGAGCAGTTGGAACAGTATGTGACCAGCATTCGTGCTGCCATTTTTAATTTGGGTTATTTACCGGCGGCAGATAAGAGCGTGGTGACCTTGCCGGAGACGACCCTCGTGGCTGTGTCCAGTGCTTGCCGTGCTTTGGTTCCGGGAGGACGGATCGCAATTATGGTCTATTGGGGCCATGCCGGTGGTCCTGAGGAAAAGGATGCGCTGTTAGACTTTGTCCAAACCCTGCCTCAGGAGAATTATACGGTTATGGAATACAAGCCCTTGAACCAACGCAATAGGCCCCCATTTTTAATTATGATTGAAAAGAAAGAAGAGAATCATGGATAAAGCTAGATTTGAAGAACGCTTGCAACGCTTGCGGGAACGGCGGACGGTGACCCGTTTGGAGGAAGCTCCAGCCGAGGCGGATAGCAGCCGTTTTCGGAAGATTCGTCGCAAGCAGCAACGTTTGTTAAATTTGGAGATGGCTCGTTGTTCCAAGCAAATTCAACACCAGGATGAGCAGAAAACCAAGGCTTTGATTGATCAGGAGAAGAGTCGCTACCAGAGAATTTGCCGGGGAGAGGGGTAAGTAGATGGGCCCCTTAGTGATTCTTCTGGTCTTTTTGACCTTACTCATTCTATCCAATGCGATCAATAAAGTTTTTCCACGTTTACCCATCCCCTTTTTGCAGATCCTATTTGGGATTATGCTTGGTTATTTTTTGATTGATCGGCAATTTGAATTTGATACCGAGTTGTTTCTAGCCTTGATTATCGGGCCCTTGGTCTTTCGAGAAGCCGAGGAGGCGGATATTTCTAGTATCCTCCAGCATTGGAAAATTATTCTGTATTTAATTTTTCCAGGCATCTTTGCGACGACCTTTGCCCTGGGAGGCTTAGTATCTCAGCAGATGCCGCTCTTGCCCTTGGCAGCCTGTATTGCTGTGGGGGCGGCCTTGGGGCCAACGGATTTGATTGCCTTTTCTTCCCTAGCCCAGCGTTTTCGCTTTAGCCGTAAGTCGGCCAACATTTTGCAGGGAGAGGGGTTACTCAATGATGCCAGTGGACTGGTGACCTTTCAGGTCGCGATTCTGGCTTGGTCGTCAGGTGCTTTCTCCCTGGCCCATGCTGGTGGGAACCTCCTCTTGCAGATGTTGGGAGGTGCCCTGGTCGGGATTGTGACGGCCCTCTTAAACCGCTGGGTCCACAATATTTTGATGCGGTTCCAAGCGGTGGATGTGGCCGGTGAGTTGCTGCTGGAGTTGGGTCTGCCCCTCTTGACCTTTTTCCTGGCTGAAGAATTCCATGTATCTGGAATTATCGCCGTTGTGGTTGCAGGAATTCTCAAGGCCAGTCGGTTCCGGCGGATCAATCCCCTGGAGGCGGAAGTTTTTGAAACCACCGAGATTGTGTGGAAGGCCCTGACCTTTATGCTCAATGGCTCGGTCTTTCTCCTTTTTGGGATTGAAATGGTCTTCCTGATTGATCCAATCCTCACTAGTCCAGTTTACGACACAGTCTTACTCCTTGGCCTCTGCCTGGCTTTAACCGCCCTCCTTTTTGGAATTCGCTATGTCATGTTGCGGATTTTTTATACCCTTCAAGCTTTTTTCAAAAAAGAAAAAGAGGAGCAGGATCTGTTAATCTTGACCTTTGCAGGGGTAAAAGGGACGGTCTCGATTGCGACCATCCTGCTCTTGCCGCAAGAGCTCAAGGAAGAGTATCCCGTATTGCTCTTTTTGGTGGCCGGGGTGACGATTCTCAGCTTCTTGACCGGACTCTTGGTCTTGCCTAATCTGGCCGAACCCAATCGGGAAGAGGCGGATCACCTGATGGAGATTGCTATTCTGACGGATGTGATGAAGCAGTTGGAAAGCGAGCTCTATCAATCCCAGTCCAAAACCTCACTCTATTTGGTGTTGGACAACTACAATGATCGCCTGGTGAATTTGACCATCGCCCAAGAAGGCAAGACCATTCAGGAAGAATGGACGGACTTGATGCTTTTGATTTTAAGTGTCGAAAATGATGGTTTGGAACAGGCTTATGAAGATGGCCGGATTTCCGAGCGGGCCTACTTTGCCTACCAACGCTATCTCCGTGCCATGGAAAGACGGATCAATCGATCGGTAGTGTCCAAATTAACCTACGTGCTCCTGGTTGTTTGGCGGGTGCTCCGCCTCCTTCTGCATGAAATCTTGACCCTCGGGGCTAGCAGCCGCCAGTGGATGCACAACCAAAATCCCCGTTTGACCCAAGATGATGAGGATGATTTGGCCATGCTTTATCTGGAAAATACAGAGGTCATTGTGGATGCCTTGGCAGACTTGCAAGGGGTCTACACGGATTCCCTAATCCAGTTTGTCCAAGATTGGCGGATCCGGGAAACAGCGATTATTGGAGATGGTGGCTTTGTCAATCGTGTCTTGTTGAGAGAGCAGGCCTACCGCTCCAAAGAAATGCTCAAGGCCTACTACCTGGAACGTAAAGCGATTTTTGACTATGAGACTGACGGCCATATTAGCAGTCAAGAGGCTAATATCCTGCGATCCCAAGTCAACCAATTGGAGTCATTTGCGCTCAAGGATGCAACACCTAGCCTAAGCCTTGTAAGGATGAGACGAAAGTAGAAGGCAAGGGAAATCAGCCTAGCCCTCCGCCAGTTTTGGCTAGGAGGAAAATTTTCAGAGATGATAAAACCCACGAGTTTGAAGGCTCGTGGGTTTTATCGTCGTTTTTAGAGATCAATCTGCAAGAGGATTGGCGTGTGATCTTGGCGGGCGCCGGAATCAATCATGCTGGATTCTTGGACCTTATCGGCTAGACGGTCGCTGACCAACCAGTAGTCGATTCTCCAGCCAGTATTGTTAATCTTGCTAGTACGGCTGCGTTGTGCCCACCAGGTGTAGTGGTCGGGAACCATGCCATGAAGATGGCGGAAGGTGTCTGTAAAGCCTTTGGCCAAGAGATTGCTGAAGCCTTGGCGTTCCTCATCGGTAAAGCCTGGGGAGCGTCGGTTGGAAGCAGGATTGGCTAGGTCGATTTCATTGTGGGCTACATTGTAGTCACCCGTTGCTAGAACGGGTTTGTTCTGATCAAGGCTGGCCAGGTAGTCGGCATAGCAAGCATCCCAAACTTGACGTTCTGCCAGGCGTTTGAGGCCATCTCCAGCATTGGGGGTATAAACCTGAGTGACGTAGAATTCAGGGAATTCTAAGGTAATGATGCGACCTTCGAGGTCCATAGTTGAAGGAGCTCCAATTTCCGGGTAGGAGATGACAGGCTCCAGCTCTTTTTTATAGAGGAACATGGTGCCAGCATATCCCTTGCGGGCTGGTTCGACAGAGGAGCGCCAGGTGTTTTCGTAGTCTGGGAACAGATCCGCGAGAATTTCGAGGTGTTTTTTGGTAGGGCCTTTAGCTGACAATTTGGTTTCCTGAATGGCAATTACATCAGCATCCTCAGCCACCAAGGTTTGCAAAACAGCCTGTGACAATTGAGCCCGCGCCGAATCACTGGTCAGGGCCGCATTTAACGAATCAATATTCCAAGAAATGAGTTTCATAATCTATCCTTCTATTTGTTCAATTGTTTTTATTATACCAAAGATAGCGCTAGAATCTCTTGGTTGGGGTTTAATACTCATTGAATTTCAAATTTTGACGTTGTCAAACCTCCTTGATGAACCTAAGTTCTACCTTCGTCGGCTTTCCTAGTCAATTCTTTGAAATTATTCGAGTATTCTAATTTCGATTTTAATTAGGTTTAAAAAAGCTGGGGCGGCCCCAGCTTTAGTAGTTATGGTGCTTGGATTTTTTCGATCCCACCCATGTAAGGTCGGAGAACTTCAGGGATGGTGACGGAGCCGTCAGCATTTTGGTAGTTTTCCAAGATAGCAGCAACAGTCCGGCTAACAGCAAGTCCTGATCCATTGAGGGTGTGGACGTGTTTAACCTTCCCATCTGCGTCATCACGGTAACGGATTTGCGCCCGGCGAGCCTGGAAGTCTTCTGTATTGGAACAGCTGGAGATTTCACGGTAGGCATTTTGCGCTGGAATCCAAACTTCGAGGTCATAGGTTTTAGCTGCAGAGAAGCCCATATCGCCAGTTGAGAGGGCCAAGACGCGATAGGCTAAGCCGAGTTTTTGGAGAATGGATTCCGCATTGAGGGTCATTTTTTCCAATTCTTCATAAGAATCTTCTGGTTTGGCAAATTTGACCATCTCCACCTTATGGAATTGGTGGAGGCGAATCAAGCCGCGGGTATCACGACCGGCGGATCCGGCTTCAGAACGGAAGGATGGGCTCATAGCCGTGAAGTAAATCGGTAGCTCCTTGGCTTCAAGGATTTCACCACGGTAGTAGTTTGTGAGGGGCACTTCGGCAGTTGGGATCAAGACATAATTGCTGTCCGCCAATTCAAAGGTATCTTCCTTGAATTTTGGATATTGGCCGGTTCCAAACATGGAATCGTGGTTGACCATATAAGGCGGAATCACCTCTGTGTAGCCTTCTGCCAAATGCTCATCCAACATAAAGTTGTAGAGCGCGCGTTCTAGGCGAGCACCGAGTCCTTTGTAGAAAAGGAAACGAGCACCAGTCACCTTACCGCCACGTTCCCAGTCCAAAATGCCTAGATCTTCTCCCAGGTCCCAGTGAGCTTTAGGTTCAAAGTCGAATTCTGGTGCTTGACCCCAGCGGCGAATTTCCACATTGTCCTCTTCATCTTCGCCGACCGGTACAGAATCGTGGGGAAGATTTGGTAGGGTTACCAGAATTTCTTGGAGTTCTTGGTCAATGCTGTTTAAGCGGCTATCCAATTCCTTGATTTCAGCAGCTAAAGCCTGCATGGCAGCAATCTTGTCAGCAGCATCTTCCTTGTTGCGTTTGGCTTGGGCAATCTCCGCAGAAACGGTATTGCGCTTAGCCTTTTCTTCTTCGACTTGAACCAGTAGTTCGCGGCGTTGCTCATCCAGTTCTTTCATATTGTCCAGAACAGCAGCATCTACACCTCGTGTTGCCAATTTGGCTTGGGCTGCTGCAAAATTAGTCCGAAGTTGTTTTAGATCTAGCATAGAAAACCTCCTGTATGAAAAAACACACGCATGTTTATGTTGGAGCGTCAAAACGCGGTTCCATCCAACTTCACATCGTGTGCCTTGATTACTTATTAAAAAAGTCCAACGGTAGAATTTCGTCTTCCACTTCTATCTGCTTGCAGCGACCGCAGACTCTCTAAAAGAAGAAGTAAGAGTACTTGTCCGTTTGTTTCATTATAACCAAACTAGTCTTTTTTGGCAAGGGCTTGCCGAATTTTTTTCCAGGTCAACTGGACCAAGGTTGGGAGTCGCACGACTTTCTCATCCCCGATGTGTTGACGAGCGATTTTGAGAATCCTGCCGGAGTCGGGGGAAGCAAATTGGAAATTTCCTAAATCGGTGCTGACTTCAAAATGCCGACTAACCTTGTTCCGACTAACATTAGCTCCAATACTGTGGATATTTTCCCAAGGAATTTGGATAAAATCTTGCACATTGCGGTCATTGTAGAATTCGAGGGCCTTATCGCCGACCAAAAAAGTCCCAACCTGCCCGCCAATGCCGAGGTAGAATTGGCCCTTTGTTTGACATTCAATGCTTGTGTTGAGGGATTGAACCATGCTTGCTCCTTTAAACTTAGTAGAAAAATAAGGTGGGCTAAGCCCACCTTAAGAATTACATGATACCAGCTACGTGAGCTAGGATTCCGACAACAAAGAGTGCCAAAATGATGGTGATTGGGGAAACTTTCTTCTTAAGCAACCACATGCAGAGGAAGGTAAGGAGAAGCCCCATCAAACCAGGAATCAAGCTGTCCAAGTTGTCCTGGAAGCTGGTAACCTTAGTTGGTGTTTGAGAAAGGCCTGAGCCAACTTGAGCGAAGGCTTCACGGACACCTTCCCAACCTTCAGGAAGTTGATCCCAGTGGATATAGGCTTTTTCATCTAGTTGAACTTCAGAGACGTTGAAGGCAAATTTGATCGATACCCAACGTTGAACCAAGACGGCAAGGATAAACATACCAAGGATTGAAGCTCCTTTGGTGATGTCTTGAAGGATACCACCAGACATGTTTTTGGTGATTTCAGATCCTGCACGGTAACCCAATTCTTGTGTATACCATTGGAAAGCCATCCGGATAAGGTTCCAGAATACGAAGAAGATGATTGGGCCCATGATGTTTCCAGAGAGGGCTAGAGAAGCACCCAAGGCACCAAGAATAGGACGAACAGTAAACCAGAAGACTGGATCTCCAATCCCGGCCAAAGGTCCCATCATCCCGATTTTAACCCCTTGGATTGCGGTATCATCGATTTCAGCTCCACGCGCCCGCTCTTCTTCCAAGGCTAGGGTTACCCCAAGGATTGGTGAAGCAACGTATGGGTGTGTGTTGAAGAACTCCATGTGACGCTCAAGGGCAGCCGCACGGTCTTCTTTAGAAGTGTAAAGGCGTTTGATGGCTGGAACCATAGAGTAAGCCCAACCCAAGTTTTGCATCCGCTCGTAGTTCCAAGAACCTTGCAAGAAAGTGGAACGCAACCAGACTTTCTGACGATCATTTTTAGTTAATTGAAGCTTTTCAGACATGCTTGTAAGTCCCCTTTCTTAATAGTCTTCTAGGATATCCCCGATAGGGTCTGTTGAAGTAGCAGCGCTGCCACCACCTGAACCACCTTTTTTAGACAAGTTCAAGTAGATGAAGGCAAGAGCAACACCGATCGCACCAAGGGCAATCAAGGTGAGGTCAGAAACGGCTGCAAGTGCAAAACCGATGGCGAAGAATGGCCATACTTCACGAGTTGCCATCATATTGATAACCATGGCGTAACCAACGGCTACAACCATACCACCACCGATGGCCATACCATTAGACAACCAAGCTGGCATAGCTTCAAGTGCAGCTTGCACGGCCTGAGTTGGAATTGCTAGAAGAAGGGCAGCAGGCACCGCAATCCGAAGTCCTTGAAGAAGGAGAGCGATGTAGTGGTAACGTTCCATCTTGGCGATGTCACCTTCTTTGGCAGCTGCGTCAGCTCCGTGGACCAAACCGACAGAAACGGTACGCACCAACATGGTAAGGAAGAGACCAGCTACGGCTAGTGGAATCGCAACGGCTTGAGCAACGGCAATTCCACGTGTGGAAGTATCGCCACCCAAAACGAGGATAATCGCAGCAGCGACAGAAGCAAGGGCTGCATCAGGTGCGACAGCGGCACCGATGTTAGCCCAACCAAGGGCGATCATTTGGAGAGAACCACCCAGCATAATACCTGCTGTAAGGTTACCTGTTACAAGACCGATAAGGGTACAAGCAACAAGTGGTTGATGGAATTGGAATTGGTCCAAGATACCTTCAAGTCCAGCTAGGAAGGCAACAAGGATAACCAAAATTGCAGAAATCAATGACATGGTTTATGTCCTTTCTATTATTATTGAACGTTGGCCTTAGAAATGAGGTCAAACAAATCTTTTTTCGAGTCATTTGGAACCTTGCGGACGTCAAATTCAACGCCAAGTTCCCGTAGTTTTTCAAAGGTTGCAACGTCTTCCTTGTCCATGGATAGAACGTTGTTAACCATTGTTTTACCAGTTGAATGAGCCATAGAACCAACATTCAAGGTCTTGATCGGAACACCGCCCTCAATGGCACGAAGCGCATCTTGTGGTGTTTCAAACAAAATAAGCGCGTGAGTGTTTCCGAAACGAGGGTCTTTGGAAACGTCGATCAATTTTTGAATTGGGACAACATTGGCTTTGACGTTACCAGGAGCTGCTTGTTTAATCAACTCTTTACGCAATTCATCTTGCGAAACAGAATCGGATGCAACGATAATCCGGTCTGCTTTTGAGTCCGGTGTCCAACCAGTTGCAACCTGTCCGTGAAGTAGACGGGTATCGATCCGCGCCAAGTTGATCTTCAATTTGCCATCGCCAATCACTGTTCCTTCTGGGATTGCAGCTTGGGCAACAGGTCCAGCTGCTGCTGGAGCAGCTTCGTCAGCAGGGTTTAGCTCTTCTGGAAGTGCCTTAATACCATCTTTGGCTTCCTTGATGATGTTAGCAGCGACAGATTCAACACCTGCAGCTGGATCCATCATTCGTTCTGTATAGGCTTGAATTAGCATTGGCAAGTTCAAACCAGTGATGATGGCAAACTTGCGCTCAGGGTTTTCGCCCATAACGCGGCTAGCTTGGTTGAAGGGAGATCCACTCCAAAGGTCAGCTAGAACAAGGACCTCGTCCTCTGCGTCAAACGCAGCCACAGCGTCATTAAACTTGGCATACAAGTCGTCTGGTCCTTCGCTTGGCATAAAGGTTACAACCTGGACTTTTTCTTGATCTCCAAAGATCATAGATCCAGATTGGTGGATGCCGGCAGCGAATTCACCGTGGCTAGCAATAATGATTCCAATACTCATTATTGGTCTCCTCCTAAAAAATATTTGAAACTTAAATCCTTAAGAAATGTTTAAGCTATCTCATTGTAAAGCGATTTCAAGAAAATGTCAAGTAATTTCAAAAAATCCTAGACAAGTGAAAAAACCACAACAAAAAGGTAGAGGCTGATCCCCTACCTATCGTAAATTGATTAAGCGTTTTTGAAGTCTAGCACCATACGGCCTTGGATGGTACCGGCTTCCATTTCGTCAAAGACAGCTGTAGCCTCGTCAACTGGGCGTAGTTGAACAACTGGTACTACCAAGCCCTCAGCTCCAAATTGGAAGGCTTCTTCTAAATCTTTACGGGTTCCGACCAGGGAGCCGACAACTTTAATGCCATCCAAAACAAGTTTGACGATGCTGAGATCCATGTATTCAGATGGTAGCCCAACAGCGACCAAAACCCCAGCAGCGCGAAGGGAATCGACGGCTTGGTTAAAGGCCACTTTAGAAACAGCTGTGACAACAGCAGCGTGGGCTCCAAGGCCGGTGATTTCCATGATTTTTCCTGGAATATCCTCGATTTCGCGACCATTGAGGCTGATGTCTGCCCCAGATTCCAAAGCCAAATCTAGTTTATCTTGATTAATATCGACGGCAATGACATGGGCATTGAAAACTTTTTTCGCATATTGAATGGCGAGGTTTCCCAGACCCCCAGCACCATAAATAACAACCCACTGGCCTGGCTGCACATTGGCTTCTTTAATGGCTTTGTAGGTAGTAACCCCCGCACAGGTGATGGACGAAGCTTGGGCTGGGTCCAAATTATCAGGCACTTTTACAGCATAGTCAGCTGTGACAATACATTGTTTGGCCATGCCCCCGTCTACGGAGTAGCCTGCATTTTTGACGTCGCGACAAAGGGTTTCGCGGCCGGTGGTACAGTATTCACAGCTTCCACAACCTTGGAAGAACCAGGCCACGCTCACACGGTCGCCGACCTTGAGGTTGCGAACATCTGGAGCTACTTCTTTGACAAGACCAATTCCTTCATGGCCTAAGACACGGCCAGGAACTTTTCCGAAATCGCCATGAGCGACGTGGAGGTCAGTATGGCAGACCCCACAATATTCGATTTCGACCAGGGCCTCCCCTGCTTCAATCGGACGAAATTCTTTTTCGACAACTTCAACGCCGGTACCTTCTGCATTAACAACAACAGCTTTCATATAGAGCCTCCTTAGTCTCAGGGCTTCCCCTGTTTTATATGTTCAGTATATCACAATGGTTTTATAGGTGCAAGCGTTTACATGGTTTTTGCCAAAAAAGAAACCAGTCAGAAGCAGGAGGTCGATCTGCTTCTGACTGGTTGAACAAAAATAGGACTTATTTATAGGAAGAGTTCTCCAAGTTTTTGGGCGACACCATCTTCTTGGTTGGTCCATTGGATTTGTTGGTCGGCATAGTCGAGGAGTTTGGGGTTGGCATTTTGCATGGCATAGCCGGATCCGGCTAAGGCCAACATTTCCTTGTCATTCAGTTGGTCGCCGAAGGCGATGAGATCAGAGGCTTGTTTTTGGTAGATGGCCAAGAGGTGCTTGAGGGCATTGGCCTTGTGGATACCTTTGGGAGTGCATTCTAAAATATTGTAGGGACCACCCCAGGTGCTGACAGTCATTTCCCCTTGGTAGTAGTGGGTTAAATCTTGAGCTAGATGGTCGATATCTTGGAAGCGGGTTTGAAAGAGGATGGCATTTGGATTTTTGGTGATTTTCTGGGGAATCAGCAGGTGCTGTTTAGTAATCTTCTCAATTCCCAAAAGCTGGGGATCTAGATTCTGGGGCTCTTGTTGGTGAATAAAGAATTTTTTACGGTATTCACTGACAATGAAGTCGGCTTGAACCTCGTCTTGTCTGTGAACGAGGTCGACCAGGTAGTCCTTGTTGATGGTGTATTCCCGTTCGTGTTCCCAGTCTTGACCTGGCAGGGAGGTTAGGGCGCCATTGAAGGAAATCAAGGGGGTGTCGAGTTCTAAGTATTGGTAGTAGGGGATGGCAGAGCGATAGGGACGGCCGGTGGTGATGATAATTTTGTGGCCCTGGTCCTGGACTTGTTTGAGTACCTCCTTGCTGTTAGGAGAGATTTGCTGCTGATCATTTAAGAGGGTTCCATCGAGATCGAGGGCAATAATTTTAGTTGTTTCCATAGCTACTCCAGTTTTTTACTTTTACCTAGTATAGCAAATTTTAATGTTTTCATGGTAAACTGTTAGCAACTAAAAGGGAGGGATTATGTACAAACGAATTTTGCTTGTCTATCAATCAGCTTTTATTGCGATTTTTACAGTCTTGGCTTTGATTGGGGCGACTCAGAATGGTCCCAATCTAACCTGGAATATGTTTTTAGCCTTAACAGCTCTGGATTTTGCACTCTTGTCCAAGGTCAGTCAGAATCGGATTTTCCGTTGGGGAGCCTGGTTTTTGTGGTTGCTGTTTTTCCCCAACACCTTCTATATGGTGACGGACTTGATCCACATGCATTGGGTCGTAGATGTGCTTTATAACCGGGCTAATCAGAAGCTCTTTTTTGGCTTTGTCTTTGCTATTTTCTTTGGTGTTTTGTGTGGCGTGGAGAGTTGGCGCTTGATACGCTCGCATTTTTCTTGGAAACTTTGGCAGGAGATTCTGGCAACGGTGGTTCTGTCTGGCCTCTCAAGTTTGGCCATCACCGTGGGGCGCTACATTCGCCTCAATTCCTGGGATGTCTTTACACGTCCCAACTTGGTAGTCCAGACTTTCTTGGACGTCTTTAGCTGGCAACACATCATTTTTATTCTTGGTTTTACCGCCCTTCAAGGCATGTGCCTCTTTTTATTAGCCGATGATTGGGTAAAGGTAGGAAGTAGGAAGTGAATTTGGTATAATGAAGGAATGAAAAGTCAAAATGAAGCAACCCTGATAGCCTGGGGTGAGAAATTAGGAGGCCTCCTGGAGGTCGGAGATGTGCTGGTTTTGTCCGGTGACCTTGGTGCTGGAAAAACGACCCTGACTAAGGGGATTGCGCGGGGTTTGGGGATTAACCAGATGATCAAAAGTCCCACCTACACGATTGTGCGTGAATACGAGGGGCGCCTGCCGCTCTACCATTTAGATGTTTATCGGATTGAGGGAGATCCGGATTCGATTGATCTGGATGCCTTCCTCTTCGGCGATGGGGTCACGGTAATTGAGTGGGGTGAGTTAATGGGCGATGCCCTTCCCAATGATTACTTACATTTGACCCTGTATCATGAGGATCAAGGTCGTCGCCTGGAGCTGGCAGCTCTTGGGTCCCGCAGCCAGAAATTGATGGAGGCTTGGAAAGATGCCGCAGCAAGAATTGGTGATTGAGGAAGCCCAGGTGACGGATGCTGGTCAGCTGCTGGAGTTTTTTCAGCAGGTGGCATGTGAAAGTGACTTGACCAGTTTGGAACCTAGTGGTTTGGACTTGTCGCTAGAGCAGCTGGAGGATTATGTAGATTCGAGTCTGCAGCATCCAGAGCGGCTGTTTTTGGTGGCTCGCCTGGACAATCAGCTGGTTGGTCTGCTGAACTTGTCGACAGACAGCAATCCCCGCTTAGCTCATGTGGGAGAAGTGTTCGTGGCGGTTGCTCAGGCTTACTGGGGTCACGGAATCGGGACCATGCTGTTTGAGCTGCTCTTTGACTGGTTGGCTGAGACCCCAACTCTTCGGCGTTTATCCTTAAATGTTCAAGAAAGAAATCAAGCTGCCAGGGCCTTGTATGAAAAAATGGGCTTTTCCTATGAAGGTCGGCAGGAAGAGGCTATCCAACTTTGGGATGGTCGGTATGAGACAGTCCTCTTGATGGGGCTGGTGTTAGATAGGGAATAACATGTTTAAACAGAATTTAAAATTATTCTTAACCTTTCTTCTGGTTACCCTGATTGGCCTTGGGACCTATGCAGGGACGATTTATTTTCAATCAACGGGTCAGTTGGCCAAAACCTTTCAAAATTTTGGCCGGCAGTCGGATGTGATTGAGCGGGCTGAACCCATGACCCTTCTCTTGATGGGGGTGGATACGGGAAGTGGTTCCCGTTCGGATCCTTGGGAGGGAAATAGTGATACCATGCTCTTAGTAACGGTCAATCCGGATACTAAGAACAGTACTATGATGAGTTTGGAGCGGGATATCCTGACCAAAATTTCCCAAAAGGGAGAGGTGACGGAGGCTAAGCTCAATGCAGCCTATGCCATGGGCGGGGCTGAATTGGCGATTCCGACCATTGAATCCTTGATGAATATCACCATCGACCACTATGTCATGATTAATATGCAGGGCTTGGTTGAATTAGTCGATGCCGTGGGAGGCATCGAGGTTAACAATACCTTTGACTTCCCGATTTCGATTGAGGAGCAGGAGCCAGAATACAAGGCGACGGTCAAACCTGGGAAGCAACACATCAATGGGGACCAGGCTCTGGTCTATGCTCGCATGCGCTACCAGGACCCCGAAGGGGACTATGGTCGCCAACAACGCCAGCGGGAAGTGATTCAGAAGGTTGTCCAAAAAGTACTTAGTCTCAACAGTGTCAGCCACTATCGGGAAATTTTAAGTGCGGTTAGCAATAATATGCAGACCAGCATTGACTTGTCGTCCAACAGTATTCCAAAACTGTTGGTTTACCAAGATGCTTTCCGCAAGATTAAGCAGGAACAGCTCCGAGGAGAAGATGCGACCCTGGCCGATGGAGGCAGCTACCAGATTGTCGAATCAGACCACATCTTGGAGATGCAAAACACCTTGCGCAGCTCTCTAGGTCTCGATACCGTGGAGAAACTTAAAACCAATGCCCTTACCCTGAATGAACTAAATGGTGTGGGGTCTGAGACGGAAAATATGGAACCTTAAGAGAGCACCAAAAAACGGCTCTATAATCTCTGTAGTGGGTAACGACCCAAAACAGAGATTATAGGGCTTTTTGAGATACAAAAAAAGTCCCACATGATCTATAATGAATAGCGACGAAACCAACATTAGGAGAATCATATAGAACGTATTCATAATACCACAGAATTACTCGGAATTACAGACAAAAATATCAAAATTACCTTTTACTATAAAAGACCAGAGTGTATTGTACTAAACGCTACTCTAGACTATCAACCGCCTACTTGTCCTCATTGCCAAGGGAAAATGATCAAGTATGACTTTCAAAAACCTTCTAAAATCCCTCTATTAGAATGTCAAGGAATGCCAACTGCACTATACTTGAAGAAAAGAAGATTTCAGTGCAAAGAATGCCGAAAAGTGCAAGTATCAGAGACGCCTATTGTCAAGAAAAATCATCAGATTTCAACTGACATCCAACGGAAAATTACTCAATTACTGGTCGAAAAGGATTCGATGAAAAGCATTGCCGAGCGTCTACATATCTCTACATCAACCGTCCTTAGACGGTTAAAATTAGTAAAGACAAAACCAAACTTGAAGTCACTGCCCAAGATAATGAGTTGGGATGAGTATTCTTTTAAAAAAGGGAAAATGAGTTTCATCGCTCAAGATTTTGAGTCCTCTGAAATCGTCGCAATACTAGACGGACGTACTCATGCTACAATTAGAGACCATTTCCAACAATATACCTTGAAAATCAGAAAAAAGTGGAAATCATTACTATGGATATGTTCACACCCTATTTCACACTGGTCAAACAACCTCACTTTTTTATTTCCAAGCTCAGGCTGAAACAGTCTATTCCCAGACTGTTTCACTTCCAAAAGCAAAAATTGTATTGGATCGCTTTCATATCGTACAACATCTCAGCCGAGCTATGAATCGTGTGCGGATACAAATTATGAACCAATTTGACAAACAGTCAAAAGAGTATCGACGTCTAAAGCGGTATTGGAAAATCATACAAACCGATAGCCGCAAATTGAGCACAAAACGCACTTATTAACCTATGTTTCAAATGCATCTAACTAGTCAAGAAATACTGGATGAACTACTTGGGTATTCTGAGGAACTAAACCAGCATTACCAACTTTATCAGATGCTTCTATTCCACATCAAGAATAAAAATACGGATCACTTCTTTGCCTTAATAGAGGAAGAAATAGGGTCTGTCAATCCGATTTTCCAAACAGTCTTCCATACTTTCCGTAAAAACAAAGATAAGGTTTGTAATGCCCTAGAATTGCCTTATTCCAATGCAAGACTAGAGGCAACTAATAATCTCATCAAGGTTATCAAGCGGAATGCCTTTGGTTTCAGGAACTTTGACAATTTTAAGAAACGCATTTTCCTAGCCTTGAATACGAAACGAGAAAAGGAACAGGTAGTCCTCTCTCGACTTGCTCTCTGATAGAATTCACCCACACCTGATGCAATTCTTTAAGGCTTCCAAAAATTAAAAGGGATGCGGAACCCCGTGGTGAAAAGATTCCAAGCTACTGAGCTTGGAATCGGGGGGATTCGGAAAACTTCGGTTTCCGAATAAGGCATGGAACTCGTCAGAGGTCGCTGCCGTCCCCCACCACAGGGAAAGCATCCCATATGAATTGAAAGGAAGCCATTTTTAGGCTATATTGTACTCACTATTTATAGATTGTAAAATTCTACTCACTACAGTTGACAAAGAGCCAAAGAAAAAAGCTCCGAGGAGCTTCTATTCTTATTGAGCAAGTTTAGCAGCAAGGCGTGACTTGTCGCGGCTTGCTTTGTTTTTGTGAATCAAACCTTTTGTTTCTGCTTTATCAATTGCAGCAGATGCAGTACGGAAAAGCTCTTCAGTTGGGTTTGCTTCAAAGTTCTTGATCGCAGTACGCATAGCTGATTTTTGAGCTGAATTTTTTTCGTTTTGTTTTACGTTCAATTCAGCGCGTTTGATAGCTGATTTAATATTTGCCAAAATCTTTCACCTCCATAAATAATAACTATCTAATTATACAGAAATTTTGAGCACTTGACAAGAAGAATTCATTTTTTTAGGTAGATTTTATCAATTTTATGGTCCTGGTTCTTGTGCAGGATCATTTGTGCCCGATTTCGAGTCGGCAGAATGTAGTTGATCAGATTGACCAGATTGATACTTTCCCAGACATGACGGGCATAAGTCAGGGATTCCGCTACGGTCATCCGACTGAAACGGTGGTGGTAATTCTCCGGCTTCTCCATAGCCATATCGCGCAGTTTTAGGAAGCGTTCCAAGTACCACTGCTCGATGAGGGCAGTGGGGGCGTCGATGTAGATGGAAAAATCAAAATAATCGAGACTGAAAAGATTGGGCTGGTCTGAAATTTGAAAGAGATTGATCCCTTCCACAATCAAGATATCCGTGTTTTCCAAGTGGTAGACTTGGTCGCTGAGAATATCGTAACTCTCATGGGAGTAGAGGGGGACATCGTAGGCATCGCCATTACGGATGTGGTCCAAAAAGTCTAGCAATTTTTCCATGTCATAGGACTGGGGAAAGCCCTTTTGGTGCATCATATCTTGGGTTTCTAGGTAGGCATTGGGGTAGAGGAAACCATCTGTGGTGACCAGGTCGACCTGTAAGTTGGGATAGGTCTGTTGGAGTAGTAAGCGTAGAAGGCGACTGGTTGTAGATTTGCCGACAGCCACGCTACCTGCGATGCCGATGATAAAGGGAGACTTACTAGCGGTTTGGCCCAGAAAAGTCCCCTTGGCTAGATTTAGTTCTTCTTTATTTTTTCGATAGATATGAAGCAAATGAATGAGGGGGAGATAGATGGCTTCGATCTCTTCTAATTCAATGGGGTCGTTGAGGCTGCGAATAGCGTCTAATTCGGCCTGGGTTAAACCGGCCTTGGTGAAATCAGAGTGGAGCTGGCTCCAGTCCTCCCGCTTCATTTGACGGTAGTTAAAAAATTCCTGCATAAAATCCTCGTTTCCTCGCATAGTATATCATAGGGGGCTAGACCTGTAAATCGTTTTCAAATGTGTCAGAGGCTCTTTTTTACCTGGCCTTCTTATTTTGTAGCTCCCGCTCTTTACTACCATTGTTGGAGGTAGGGTGGTATAATAATTTCATGAGTAAGATGTATTTTGAGCGGCAGCCAGATGCTGCGCATGATGTGCGGGAGTTACGGCAGTCCCTGTTGGGGCAGGATTTTCTGTTTTTAGCGGATGCAGGTGTTTTTTCGAAAAAGCAGGTGGACTATGGTTCCCGGGTCTTGTTGGATAGCCTGGATTTTGCACCGGGAGAGCGGCTGTTGGACCTAGGGTGTGGCTATGGCCCTTTGGGGATTGCCCTAGCCAAGGTGCAGGGCCAGCAGGTGACCATGGTCGATGTTAATGAAAGGGCTTTAGATTTGGCAACCAAGAATGCCCGGGCCAATGGGGTGGAGGCGCAGATCTTTTCTTCAGATGTGTATGAGCAGGTTGCAGGGACCTTTACCCATATTATCTCCAATCCGCCAATTCGGGCGGGTAAGAGTGTGGTCCACAAAATGATT
Source organism: Streptococcus danieliae (assembly GCF_013415245.1). Taxonomy (GTDB): domain Bacteria; phylum Bacillota; class Bacilli; order Lactobacillales; family Streptococcaceae; genus Streptococcus; species Streptococcus danieliae_A. The sequence continues at coordinate 40,326 of NZ_JACBXX010000134.1, forward strand.
GTGGAGGCACCAGATTACTTGGAACCTGGTGGAGATTTGACCCTTGTGATTCAAAAGAAGCAGGGGGCGCCAAGTGCCAAGAAGAAAATGGAAGAAATCTTTGGCAATTGTGAAATTATCAGAAAGGATAAGGGTTATTACATCCTTAGGAGTGAAAAGGAATGAGAGCAGTTGACTTAATTCAGAAAAAACGTGATGGTCATGCCTTGAGCAAGGAAGAGATTGATTGGTTGGTTGAGGGCTATGTGGATGGGGCTGTTCCGGACTACCAGATGGCGGCTTTGGCCATGGCCATCTACTTCAAGGGGATGGATACACGGGAAATCAGTGATTTGACTATGGCCATGGTGGCTAGTGGCGATCAGGTGGATTTGTCTGCTATTCCGGGTATCAAGGTTGATAAGCATTCCACTGGTGGTGTGGGGGACAAGGTAACCTTGATCTTGGCGCCGCTGGTTGCGAGCTTCGGTGTATCGGTGGCTAAAATGAGTGGTCGTGGTCTGGGGCATACGGGTGGTACCTTGGATAAATTGGAATCGATCAAAGGTTTCCAGGTAGAAATTCCAGAAGCGGATTTCATTCAACAGGTCCAAGAGATTGGTGTATCTGTGATTGGTCAGTCGGACCAGTTGGTTAAGGCTGATAAGCTGCTCTACGCTCTACGGGATGTGACCGCAACAGTTGATATCATTCCTTTGATTGCAAGCTCGGTTATGAGTAAGAAAATCGCAGCAGGAGCGGATGCTATTCTTCTGGATGTGACAGTTGGACAAGGCGCCTTTATGAAAACGATCGAAGAAGCGCGGGAACTAGCTACAACCATGGTCAATCTTGGAAAAGCCGTTGGTCGTGAAACAGTGGCTGTGGTGACAGACATGAGCCAACCGCTGGGTCGGGCGATCGGGAATCGTTTGGAGCTACTGGAAGCGATTGAGATTTTACGGGGACAAGGTCGTTCGGATATTACGAACTTTGTAAGCGAATTGGGGCAAATGTTGTTGGCTTTAGCAGGTGTTGAAAAATCACTTGAGGAAGTTCGTTCCCATCTTGAAAACGGTTTAGCCTTGGCTAAATTTGAAGAGATGGTGGTGGCCCAAGGTGGTGATTTAGAAGATCTCTATCGCCCTGTCCAAGTCCAAGAGGTGTATGAAGTTAAAGCACCTGTAAGTGGCTATATTACAGAGCTTCCAGCCCTTTATTATGGTCTCTTTGCTATGAAGTTAGGTGCTGGTCGTGCTGTTAAAACAGATCCTCTGGATTTCGAAACCGGTCTTGTCTTTGAGAAAAAAGTGGGCGACCGGGTAGAAGCGGGTCAGATTTTGGCGAGAATTTACGCAAATTCGGAAATTCCGAAAGTTATGCTTGAAGAATTTCTGGAAAATGTTAAAATAGGAAAAGAAGAGGTCGAAATCAAGGAAATTATTGAAATCGTTCGTTAATTTTGAAGGACTTTGAATTTCCGACATCCCTCACCGTATCTTTTGCCTAGTGATTTGGATCACTCATTCGTTCTAACATTTTTTTAGGAGGTTCATAATGAACAAGAAACAATGGTTTGGTATCGGTTTGACGGCTGCAGCAGCCCTAACATTGGTAGCCTGTGGCAACCGTTCTACCAGTGAAAATGCCGATGCTAAAACAGACCTCAAGGCAGTTATCGTAACCGATACTGGTGGGGTTGATGACAAGTCCTTTAACCAATCAGCTTGGGAAGGTTTGATGGCTTGGGGTAAAGAAAACGGCCTATCTGAAGGAAGTGGTATTAGCTATATCCAATCTCAAAGTGAGTCTGATTATGCCAACAACTTGGAACAAGCAGCATCTAGCGGTAACCAATTGGTATTCGGTATCGGTTTTGCCCTTCGTAACGCTGTTGAATCAGCTGCGAAAGACCGTACAGATACTAACTACGTTATCATTGATGAAGTGATTGAAAACATGGATAACGTTGCTTCTGCAACCTTTGCGGATAACGAAGCAGCTTACCTAGCTGGTGTGGCTGCGGCTAAAACAACTAAAACAAAAGAAATTGGTTTCATCGGTGGTATGGAATCCGAAGTTATCACCCGTTTTGAAAAAGGATTCGAAGCAGGGGTTAAATCTGTTGATCCTTCTATCAACGTTCGTGTGGACTACGCAGGTTCTTTCAGTGATGCAGCGAAAGGGAAATCAATCGCTCAAGCTCAATACTCAGCTGGCGTAGATGTGATCTACCAAGCAGCTGGTGGAACTGGTGTGGGTGTATTCAAAGAAGCAAAAGACTTGAATGAAACCAAAGACGAAGCAGAAAAAGTTTGGGTAGTCGGTGTTGACCGTGACCAGAAAGATGAAGGAAACTACAAATCTAAAGACGGTAAAGAATCCAACTTTGTTCTTGCCTCTACTTTGAAAGAAGTTGGAGCAGCTGTTGCAGACTTGGCAAACCAAGCGAAAGATGGTAAGTTCCCAGGTGGTAAACACCTTACTTACGGTTTGAAAGACAAAGGTGTTGACCTTGCAGAAACAAACTTGTCTGATGATGCAAAAGCAGCTGTTAAAGAAGCAAAAGATAAAATCGTAGCTGGTGATCTAGAAGTTCCAGCTAAATAATCGATATTAGCGAGTGAGAGAGGGGATTCGTGTCCTCTCTCTTTTTGTTTATCCAGATACTGGTTTTGCCTTAAAAGGAGATTGTGATGTTGTTAGAAATAAAAGATGTTCATAAAGTGTACACAGGGACCTCGAAGGCTAGTGAGCAAGCCCTAAAGGGAGTTAATCTCCAATTGGAAGAAAACAAGCTGGTGGTGATTTATGGTCCATCCGGTTGTGGGAAGACCAGTCTGTTAAACATTATCAGTGGTCTGGACTCAGATTATCAGGGGGAGGTTTTGTTTAAAAACCAGCGTCTGAGTGAGCTATCTCCAGATGAGCTGACCCTTTTCCGCAAAGAGAATATTGGTTTTGTTTTTCAAAATTTTAATGTCATTGCCCATCAGTCTGTTTTAGAGAATGTAAAGTTGCCGCTGCGTTTATACGGGTTAAGAGAACAAGAAATGAATGAGATTGGGGAGCGGTATCTGGAGCAGTTGGGAATGTTGGCCTTTAAAGCGAAAAATGTTCAGGAATTATCTGGAGGGCAGCGGCAACGAGTGGCGATTGCCCGAGCCCTGGTTAATACTCCAGACTTAATCGTGGCGGATGAGCCGACGGGGTCTTTGGATTCCAAATCCCAAGCAGCAGTTTTAGAGATTTTTAAACAGTTGCAGACCTTGGGGAAAACAATCATTATTGTGAGCCATAATCCAGAAGTTGCGGATTATGCAGACATCATTATCAGGATGAAAGACGGTGAGATCATTGAGAAAACAGAAAAGTCAGAGAAATAGTTTTACACGAAGAAGCAAGCTGCGTTTGGCCTGGTCTAATTTTTTAGAACGGCGTTGGCGAAATTTTATGATTGCGGCAGCGACTTCTATCGGCTTTATCGGGATTTTACTTGCTTTTGGTCTAGGAAATGCGGTTGTTGATTTGATTCATCGGGAAACTAATCAAGGACAGTTACCAGCTCAGATCCAGGTGTCCTTGAATGCTCAAACAACTGGTGGTGGGGTTTTGAACCAATCGGATATTGATTTTATTTATGATCTGGTGGGCAAAGACCAGATCAAGTATCTAGAAAGTCCCTTTTCAACCTTGATTCAAACAGCTAGTATTGAAGGAAAAAAACTGGATCTCAGTCAGTCTCTACCCAATTATGCTCAGCTGGTCAGCCTTTATACAAATAGTGAGATTGCAGTCCCTGCTAATACAGAGGAAAATCTCCTTGCCGGGAATCCCTATAAGGATCCATCTGAAGAGGGGATAACGGTTCCAATCACCTTTATCGAAGATTTTAACCGCGAGACCAAAAGTAGTTACACGGCAGAGAGCTTGGTAGGAAAAGAAGTTCAATTAGTCATCCTGGAGAATACGGAGAAAGGAACTCATACAGCGACTGTCTCGGTGAAGATTAGCCGGGTTTTGACCGATGAGTTGGCAGATAGCAATAGTTACATGGCGCCAGTGACGCTGGAAAAAATCCTGCAGCAACAGCAATTCGTGCGTTTAAAGCCTTATGTAATTTTTGAATTGCAGGATCCAGGTGCGACAGAGGCCGTTGTGGAAAGTCTAAAGGAAAATAAAAAATATACTGTGCTGTCGCAACAAGAGGTACTTGGTTTGGTAATCCAGTTTATTCGGGTGATCCAGGGATTATTGATTGTTTTGTCTTTCCAAGCAGTGGTTGTTTCTACTATTATGATTGGGATTATCGTTTATATTAATATTATGCAACGATCCAGGGAGATTGGGGTTATGAAGGCGGTTGGTTATTTGAACCGGGGTGTTCAGTCGATTTTTCTTTATGAATCGCTCATCATTACCTTCCTGTCCTTGGCAGCAGCTTTCCTAGTTGCTCAAGTCATTGGAAGTATCGCCAATGTGCTTGTTCGTCATTTTTATCCTAGCATTACCAGGGTCTTTTTCTTAGATCTGCAGTCGATTCTGATGATGATTGGTTTAGGTTTGCTTTTGGGTTACCTATCCGCCTATTTCCCAACCAAAAAAATTAGTCAATTAGATCCGGTTGTTTCATTGAGGTATGAATAAGCGAGAAGTCGGTTTTACCGGCTTTTTTGCTGGAGCAGGAAGTAGGTGTAAGTTGCATATAAGAGAAAACGGCTTTAAAAACGTTCGTGACTTAAACGCTTTCTTGAAAGTTTACTGAAAAGTTTTGGATTTTTTACGAATGAATCTAGTCAAAATGATTTTTCTGTGCTATACTGTCAACTGTATGTAAAAAACGGAGGTTAGCGCTTTGAATAAGAAGCCTATTCTTGCGGTTGCAGGCCTAGCAGTGGCATCACTGGGACTAGTTGCTTGTGGTCAGCGAGGAAACACAGAAAATTCAGAAGCCAAGGTAAAAGCTAGTTTGGTTACTAGCGTTGGTGGCGTGGATGATAAATCTTTTAACCAGTCTGCCTGGGAAGGTTTAGAAGCATGGGGCAAGGCTCAAGGACTTAGCCAGGGTAATGGTTATGATTATTACCAATCCGATTCGGAGTCGGATTACACCAATAATTTTGAGCAGGCCGCTTCGAGCGGAAGCAATTTGATTATTGGAATTGGTTACATTGTCAAAAACGCAGTTGAACAGGCTGCTAAGGACCATCCAGATGTGAATTATGTCATTTTGGATGAAGTGATTGAAGGTCAAAAGAATGTAACTAGTGCAACATTTGCGGATCAAGAAGCAGCTTACCTAGCGGGAGTTGCAGCGGCTAAAACCAGTCAGTCGAAGAAGATTGGTTTTATTGGCGGGATTGAATCTGAAGTTGTGAAACGGTTTGAAAAGGGCTTTGAGGCAGGGATTCATTCGGTGGATCCAGACATCAAAGTTCAGGTAGATTACGCAGGTTCCTTTACGGATGCCTCTAAAGGGAAATCCTTGGCACAGGCTCAATATGCGAGTGGTGTGGACGTGATTTACCAAGCAGCAGGTGGAAGTGGAGCTGGAGTCTTCAAAGAAGCGAAAGATTTAAATGAAACACGTGATGAAGCCGACAAGGTCTGGGTTATCGGCGTGGATCAGGATCAATCCGCTGATGGAGAATTTACTTCCAAAGATGGAAAAAAAGCAAACTTTGTTTTGACTTCCACAATCAAGGAAGTTGGAGCAGCTCTGAAAGATATTGCAGATAAGGCCAGTCAAGGAAACTTCCCTGGAAACCAAACAACTGTTTATGGTTTGAAGGTGGGTGGTGTAAACCTTGTGACAGGTCAACTTTCCTCAGATGCTAAAGCAGCCGTTTCAACAGCTAAAGAAGACATTATTGCGGGACGTTTGACCGTTCCTGAAAAATAATCTTTTTGGCGTGGACGTAGGTTTTGAAGTTTTTCTTTAAAACCTTAGTGGCTTTTGTATTCGTAAGAGGTTGAGAAATCAACCTCTTTTTTTGCAAAATAAGCGCCCAAAAAACTTGAAGGGAGGTGGTCAATGACCGCTAAAAAATGATAAAATAGAGGGAGTGAAATGTAACCGAATTTCCTGCCAAAAGAATAGGAGAAAAGCATGAAACTGAACAAATACATTGATCACACACTTCTCAAAGCAGATGCGCAAAAAGCTGCGATTCTACAGTTGATTCAAGAGGCCAAAGACTACGATTTTGCGAGTGTTTGTTTGAATCCAAGTTGGGTCGCTTTGGCTGCGGAGGAGCTGGCTGGAACAGATGTTAAAGTCTGTACCGTTATCGGTTTCCCTCTAGGAGCAACAACTCCTGCTACAAAAGCGTTCGAAACAGCAGAAGCTGTTAAAAATGGCGCTGATGAAGTGGATATGGTGATGAACATTGCTGCCCTCAAAGATGGTGATGACGCAACCGTTTTGAAAGACATTCAAGCAGTTGTGGAAGCCAGCGGAGATGCCGTGGTTAAGGTTATTATTGAAACAGCCTTGTTGACAGATGAAGAAAAAGAGCGTGCTTCTCGCCTAACCGTTGAAGCAGGTGCTGATTTTGTGAAGACGTCAACAGGATTTTCAACAGCTGGTGCCAATGTAGCGGATCTTGAATTGATGCGTCGTGCAGTTGGACCAGAGTTTGGTGTCAAAGCAGCTGGTGGAGCACGTTCTTATGAAGATGCTGTTGCTTTTGTAGAAGCAGGGGCAACTCGAATTGGAACTTCTGCCGGTGTGGCCATTATGAAGGGCGAGGTTGTGAATGGAGGCTATTGATCCAATTCAGCTGGCTATGGAAACAGCTAACCGCGCTTACGTTCCCTACTCCCATTTCCCCATTGGAGCTGTCCTTGTTGCCAAGGATGGACAGGTTTTTACCGGAGTTAACATTGAAAATGCGAGCTTTGGCTTAACCAACTGTGGGGAGAGAACCGCTATTTTTAAAGCCGTTTCAGAGGGAGTGACTGACTTCTCTGCTCTCTACATTTATGGAGAGACGCAAGCACCGGTGTCACCGTGTGGAGCTTGCCGGCAAGTAATGGCGGAATTTTTTGAAATGGATGTACCCATTACCTTAATTGCCAAGGATGGTTCAACAAAAACCATGACGATGGCAGAATTGTTACCTTATTCTTTCCAAAATTTAAATTAATTGATTCAAATAAAGGAGATTGTAATGAAGTCAAATAAAATTGTAGCCCTTGGTGCAGCCTCTCTTGCAGTAGTTGCTTTAGCAGCTTGTTCAAACCGTAGCGCAAACCGCTCCGAGTCAGCTGCAGATTCGATTCGTGTTGCTTATGTGACCGATACAGGTGGGGTTGATGATCACTCTTTCAACGAATCTGCTTGGACAGGTTTGAAGGCTTGGGGTGAAGAAAATAACTTAAAACAAAATCAGGGCTATACTTACTACCAGTCTGAAAATGAATCTGACTTCACCAACAATTTCCAACAAGCCATTACAGAAGGCTATGATATGGTTGCAGGTGCAGGGTTTGCCCTTGCGACTTCTTTGGAAGAAGTTGCTAAAAACAATCCAGATACAAAATTTGTTATGGTTGACAGTGTGATTGATCTGGATAACGTGGCTTCTGCAACCTTTGCAGATAACGAAGCAGCTTACCTAGCCGGTGTTGCTGCTGCCAAAAATACAAAATCAAAACAAGTTGGTTTCATTGGTGGTGTTGAAAGTGAAGTTATCACACGCTTTGAAAAAGGGTTTGAAGCCGGTGTGAAATCTGTCGACCCATCGATCAAAGTGCAAGTCGATTATGCAGGTTCCTTCAATGATGCTGCCAAAGGTAAAACAATCGCTGCAGCCCAATATGCGGCTGGTGCAGATGTGATTTTCCACGCATCTGGTAAGACTGGTGACGGACTTTTGAATGAAGCCATTACGCGGAATGAAAAACTTGCGGCAGATTCTGATGAAAAAGTTTGGGTTATTGGTGTAGATAGTGACCAAGCTCCTCAAGGTGGTTACAAAGACAAGGATGGAAAAGAAGCCAATGTTGTTTTGACTTCAACCTTGAAAGAAGTTGGAAACACTATCAAAGATATGGCCAACAAATTGCAAGAAGATAAATTCCCTGGTGGAACAACCACTGCCTATGACCTAAAATCTGGTGGTGTTGAAGTCACTTATGAGAACTTGAACGATGAAACCAAAAAAGCTGTTGAGGAAGCGAAACAAGCGATTATCGACGGCAAAGTAACCGTTCCTGAAAAATAATAAGCGGAGACGTTGGAAAGGACAAACGGAATATGGCGAATGAACATGTCATCGAGATGCGCGACATCACCAAAAAATTTGGGGATTTTGTTGCCAACGACCATATTAATCTTCAACTCCGGAAGGGCGAAATTCATGCCCTTCTAGGAGAAAACGGGGCAGGGAAATCCACTTTGATGAATATGCTGGCAGGTTTGTTAGAACCAACCAGTGGTGAAATCGCGGTCAATGGCCAGGTTGTTCAATTGGATTCCCCTTCGAAAGCAGCTTCTCTTGGAATCGGGATGGTACACCAGCACTTTATGCTGGTAGAGGCCTTCACGGTTGCAGAAAATATCATCTTGGGAAGTGAAGTCACTAAAAATGGTGTCTTAGACATTAAGGAAGCCACCAAGGAAATTAAAGCATTGTCTGAACGTTATGGTTTGGCAGTAGACCCAGCAGCCAAGATCGAAGATATCTCAGTGGGAATGCAGCAACGGGTTGAAATTCTAAAAACCCTTTACCGAGGTGCAGATATCCTTATTTTTGACGAGCCGACCGCGGTTTTGACCCCTTCTGAAATTCAAGAGTTGGTTGAAATCATGAAGAGTCTGGTGAAAGAAGGGAAATCCTTGATTTTGATCACGCATAAATTGGATGAAATCCGGGCTGTTGCAGATCGAGTGACGGTTATTCGCCGCGGTAAGAGCATCGAAACGGTTGAAATCGCTGGGGCTAGCAACCAGGATTTGGCTGAAATGATGGTCGGCCGTTCGGTTTCCTTCAAAACAGACAAGGTCAAGGCTCAACCGCAAGAAACGGTTCTATCCATTAAAGATTTGGTGGTCTTGGAGAATCGTGGTGTTCCTGCAGTTAAAAACCTCAACCTAGATGTTCGTGCCGGTGAGATTGTCGGGATTGCCGGAATTGACGGCAATGGTCAAACGGAGTTGATCCAAGCCATTACTGGTCTACGGAAGGTTAAGTCAGGAACGATTACCCTAAAAGGTCAAAACATTGTCGGGGCTAGTCCACGGACAATTACAGAAATGCAGGTTGGACACGTGCCAGAAGATCGCCACCGCGATGGTCTTGTTTTGCAATTATCAATTTCGGAAAATATTGCCCTACAAACCTATTACAAGGAACCAATGAGTTCCAAGGGAATTCTGAACTACAACAATATTTACCAACATGCGCGTAAACTCATGAATGAGTTTGATGTTCGTGCGGCTAGTGAATATGTACCGGCAAAAGCGCTGTCTGGAGGAAACCAGCAAAAGGCGATTATTGCTCGGGAAGTGGATCGGGATCCAGATTTGTTGATTGTGAGTCAGCCAACCCGTGGTTTGGATGTTGGTGCGATTGAGTATATTCACAAGCGTCTAATTGAAGAACGGGATAAAGGCAAGGCCATCTTGGTTGTTTCTTTTGAACTGGATGAGATCTTGAATGTTTCAGATCGCATTGCCGTTATCCATGATGGTAAAATCCAGGGTGAACTAGATCCTGAAACCACTAACAAACAAGAACTCGGAATCTTGATGGCTGGTGGAGAATTGAAGAAGGAGGAAGGAAATGTCTAAGAAAATTCAAGGTGCAGCTGTTCCCCTAATTTCAGTTCTCTTGGGGATTGTCCTTGGAGCCATTATCATGTGGATTTTTGGCTACGATGCTATTTGGGGATATGAAGCTCTCTTTGCAACAGCTTTTGGTTCCCTTCGTTCGATTGGAGAAATCTTCCGGGCCATGGGTCCCCTGACCTTGATTGGTCTCGGTTTTGCGGTCGCTAGCCGTGCCGGCTTCTTTAACGTCGGTTTGGCGGGCCAAGCCTTGGCGGGTTGGATTGCGGCAGCATCCTTTGCCCTTCTCAATCCAGACCTGCCACGCCTGGTTATGGTTCCTGCTACCATTATCATTGCCATGTTTGCTGGGGGAATTATTGGATCGATTCCAGGGATTCTTCGGGCTTACCTAGGTACAAGTGAGGTTATTGTAACCATCATGATGAACTATATTGTTCTTTATGTTGGAAATGCGCTTATTCACCAATTGCCTCAGTCTGTGATGCAAAGTACTGACTCTAGTAAGCCAGTGGGAATGGCTGCGAGCTACCAAACAGAATGGTTGCGGGCTCTGACCAGTAACTCACGGATGAACATTGGGATTTTCTTTGCCCTAATTGCAGTCTTTGCGATTTGGTTCCTCTTGAAAAAAACCACTCTTGGTTTTGAAATTCGTTCGGTTGGTCTTAACCCTCATGCCAGTGAGTATGCGGGGATGTCTTCCAAACGGATTATCATTATTTCGATGATTATCTCCGGTGCGCTTGCGGGTCTGGGAGGAGCTGTTGAAGGACTTGGAACCTTCCAGAATGTCTACATTCAAGGAAGTTCCCTCTCGATTGGTTTTAACGGGATGGCAGTATCTCTTCTAGCCAATAATTCCCCAATTGGAATTATCTTTGCGGCCTTCCTCTTTGCTGTCCTACAAGTTGGGGCGCCAGGTATGAATGCGGCGTCAATTCCACCAGAACTGGTTAACATTGTGACAGCATCGATTATCTTCTTCGTTGGAATTCATTATGTTATTGAAAAATTCCTCGAATCAAAAGCAAAAAAGGAGGGGCAAGCTAAATGAATCTCGAAACCCTATTAGCCTTATTAGTGTCTTCCATGCTGATTTATTCAGCCCCTCTCATTTTTACTTCTATCGGTGGAAGTTTTTCTGAGCATGCAGGGATTGTCAATGTCGGTTTGGAAGGAATCATGGTTGTCGGTGCTTTTTCCGCAGTTGTTTTCAATCTTGAAACGGCTTCTGTTTTAGGCGAGGCAACTCCTTGGTTGGCGCTTCTGGTAGGAGGTTTGGCGGGTGTGCTCTTCTCCCTCCTCCATGCTGTGGCGACTGTCCATTTCCGTGCAGACCACGTGGTTAGTGGTACGGTGCTGAACCTGATGGCTCCAGCCTTGACGGTCTTCTTGGTTAAAGTTCTGTATAATAAAGGTCAAACCGATAATATTCAAGAGTCCTTTGGACGTTTTGATTTCCCACTCTTATCGGACATCCCATTTATCGGTGAAATCTTTTTCAAAAATACGTCGATTATGGGATATGTGGCCATTGCGGTTTCCTTCCTGGCTTGGTTTGTAATGTTTAAGACTAAGTTTGGTCTTCGCCTCCGTTCCGTTGGTGAACATCCACAGGCGGCCGATACCCTTGGGATCAATGTTTACATGATGCGGTATGCGGGTGTAATGATTTCTGGTTTCCTTGGTGGTGTTGGGGGTGCGGTTTATGCTCAATCAATTTCGGTTAATTTCTCCATTTCAACCATTGTCGGACCAGGATTTATCGCGCTTGCAGCGATGATCTTCGGGAAGTGGAATCCAGTTGGTGCCATGTTCTCCAGTCTTTTCTTTGGATTGTCCCAAAGTTTGGCGGTTATTGGGAGCCAGTTGCCACTCTTTGACAAGGTTCCAGCCGTTTACCTACAGATTGCTCCTTATGTCTTGACTATCGTCGTCCTTGCGGTCTTCTTCGGAAAAGCGGTTGCGCCGAAGGCAGTTGGAGTTAATTATATTAAGTCTAAATAAATTTTTAAAGTTTCCTGGTGTCGCCAGGAAACTTTTTTTGCCAAAATAGAGTATACTGTTACGCAGAGGTGAATTGAAATGAAAAAAGTATTATTTGTGACCGGTGCCTCTAAAGGAATCGGTTTGGAAGTGGCTGTTGCTGCTTTGGAAAAAGACTATCGTGTTATCGCGACTTCGCGAAATGCAGCAACCTTACGGGAGCAGGTTTTGGCGCGTGTGCCGGAAGCTGGGGCTGATTTTCTAGCTTTGGAAATGGCCTTCACAGAGGACAGTATCAAAGCGGCTGTTAAGCAGGCCTTGGATCAGTTTGGCCGGATTGACGTGTTGGTCAACAATGCGGGCTATGGCATTTTTGGAGCCTTAGAAGAGTTTTCACTCGAAGAAGTGCGTAAAAACTTTGACGTCAATGTCTTTGGTCTCTTGGCGTTAACTCAGGCTGTCTTGCCAGGTATGCGGGAGCAGCAATCGGGTCATATTATCAACCTCGCATCGATTTCTGGTTCTGTGACTGGGCCGGTTCAGGGGATTTATTCGGCGACCAAGGCTTCTGTCATTATGATGAGTGAAGCTCTACAGGCAGAAGTGGAGCCGTTTGGGATTCAAGTTACAGCAGTTAACCCAACGGGGATTCGCACCGATTTCTTGGATGCCTCTTCCATGCGTCGTCCGGAGAAAGAAATCAAGGATTACGAGGTTGTTCAAGCAACCATGAGTGGTCTAGCCCGACTTAATCATAACCAAGGCGGGGATCCAACTTACTTGGCGCAGGCGATTCTGGAACTAGCTGCGATGAAAAAGGCTCCCAATCGTTTCTATGCAGGTTCCGGTGCTCTAGCAGCTATGCAATACAAAATTACGGAAGTTGTTCAAGAAATCAATGATTTTAGAGAGCTCAGTCAAAGCGTTGATCGAAAGGACTAGTCTGATGAAAATCGAAGTATGGTCAGATGTTTATTGCCCCTTCTGTTACATTGCAGAAGCCCGTTTGGAGAAGGCCTTGGCCAAGTACCAAAAGGGAGATCAAGTGGAGCTGGTTTTTCGCTCGTTTGAGTTGGATCCAAGCCTCCCTGTGGATCAATCGTATCCAGCTCGTGACTACCTAGCCCTTAAATACCAACTCACCCAAGAGCAAGCCCAGGCACAATTAGATGCTATCACCAACTTGGCTAAGGAGGAAGGCCTGGACTTCCGCTTTGACCAGGCCTGGATTCCCAATAGTCGTAAAAGTCATGCCCTACTCCACTTAGCAATTGAGCAAGGTCTGGGGCGGGACATGGCTCAGCTCCTGTTCCCTTTTTCCTTTTTGATGGTCGCTTCTCGATTGCGGGAGCTCAGCCTCAAGCAGTATTTGAAGAAGCTCTGGAAAAGGCTTTTGGTTTAGAAACGAAGCCAGTCAGTTTGGGCTCATCGGCCATGACTTGTGGACTGAATGGTTGTTCGATTGAATAAGATAGTCTGAGGCAGGGAATTTCCCGAGCCTCTTTTTGCTTTGGATAAGTGATACAGTTGGATATTAAAACGCGAATCAAAGCTCCATATACAACACCCAAATAAGAAAAAAGACTAGCCAAATCCCTTGGGGCACAAGGGGTTAGCTGGTCTTTGTCTATTTTTAGGTGATAAAGTCGGGAATGGTTGCTTTTTTAGAATTTGCCTTGAGCATGATATAATGAAAGAGATAGTCAACTAGCTAGATGTGAGGTAAGGAATGGTAGACAAGGGTATAGGCCGGTCCCACGGTAAAATTATTTTGATGGGAGAGCATTCAGTAGTGTATGGTTATTCAGCTATTGCGCTCCCCTTATTAGGAATTGAGGCTACTTGTCGTATTCAACCGGCTAGTCAAGCGATAACCTTTGATTTTGAAGATTCCCTGTCAACGGCTGTATTTGCAGCGCTTGATTCTTTAGGTCAGTTGGAGGCCAAAATTTCTTATGAAATCGATTCAAAAATTCCTCAAAAACGAGGAATGGGATCCTCAGCTGCTGTATCGATAGCTGCCATTCGAGCTGTCTATGCTTATTTTGAAGAGTCCCTATCTTTAGAAAAATTAGAAATGCTTGTCCATCAAGCAGAAAAGATTGCCCACAGCAATCCGAGTGGTCTTGATGCCAAAACCTGTCTGTCTGATGTTCCTATCAAATTTAGTCGGGATACTGGCTTTGCTAGTTTAGAGGTTGCTTTGGAGGCCTATTTAGTAATTGCTGATTCAGGGATTCAGGGCCATACTCGTGAGGCTGTTGATAAGGTGGCACAATTTGAGGAGCTGAATCGTCCCCATCTAGCCACTTTGGGAAACTTGGCTGCACAAACTGAGCTTGCTATTAAAGCACACAATAGTCGTGAAGTCGGACGTCTCATGAGCTTAGCCCACAAAGAGTTAAGGGCGATTGGTGTTAGCCTGCCTTTTGTAGATGAATTGGTAGATCAGGCGATAGCTGCCGGTGCTCTGGGAGCTAAAATGAGCGGTGGCGGTCTAGGGGGCTGTGTTATAGCTCTTGCAGCCAACTTGGAGGATGCATTTATGATTCGTGAAAAATTATTTGGAAAAGGAGCTCAGCAGGTATGGATAGAAAAAGTGTAACCGTTCAGTCCTATGCGAATATTGCTATTGTTAAATATTGGGGAAAGGCTGATGCAGAACGGATGATTCCAGCAACCAGCAGTATTTCATTGACGCTTGACAATTTGTATACAACGACAACCGTCAGTTTTTTACCTGCTGAAACAAAGAAGGACTTGTTCTACATCAATGGTGTTTTACAGGATGAAAAAGAACATAGCAAAATTTCGGCAGTCATTGATCAGTACCGTAGTAATCCGGACATTTATGTGAAAGTTGAAACGCAGAACAATATGCCCACTGCCGCAGGCCTGTCATCCAGTTCTAGTGGTCTATCTGCCTTGGTGATGGCCTGTGATCAATTGTTTGAAACGGGTTATAGCAGATCTGAGTTGGCTCAAAAAGCTAAATTTGCATCCGGCTCCTCTTCACGCTCCTTCTTTGGACCAATAGCTGCTTGGGATAAGGACTCTGGTGAGATTTATCAGGTAGAAACAGATCTAAAATTGGGAATGATTATGTTGGTTCTAGAGACTAACAAAAAACCAATTTCTAGCCGAGAAGGGATGAAAATTGCAAGTAGTACCTCGACAGTTTTCCAAGAATGGATTGATCAGTCTGAGAAAGATTATCAGGCCATGCTTGAGTATTTAAAAGAGGACGATTTTACTAAAGTTGGACAATTGACGGAGAAAAATGCTTTGGCCATGCACCGGACCAATGAATATGCGACACCATCCTTTAATTATTTGACGCCAGAGTCCTATAAGGCGATGGATTTAGTAAAAAGCTTACGCCAAAAAGGGCATGAGTGTTACTTCACCATGGACGCTGGCCCTAATGTTAAAGTGCTATGCCAGGAAGCAGATTTGGTAAAGCTCAGTCAGATTTTTGAACAGGATTATGGCTATCGGGTGATCAGTTCAGGAACAAAGGATCCAAGTTATGACGATTAAGGTAACCTCTTGTGGGAAACTCTATGTAGCCGGTGAATATGCTATTTTAACTCCCGGACAAACGGCTTTAATAAAAAACATTCCCATTTACATGCAGGCAAGTATTGCTCCTGCCTCTCAGATTCAGATCCACTCGGATTTGTTTGACTATTCGGTTGGAATGGAGACAGATGAGAATTACAGCCTCATACAGGACACCGTCAAAGTTTGGGCTCGTTATAGAGGTCTGGACCTAGCCCAACTATCTCCATTTGCCTTAGAAATTTCAGGGAAGATGGAAGAGGATGGCTTGAAGTATGGTATTGGATCCAGCGGCTCTGTGACAGTCTTGGTTTTAAAAGCTTTAGCGGCTTTTGCGGATCTGGAGCTGTCCCCAGATCGTCTTTTTCGACTGGCCTCCTACGTCTTATTAGCTCGAGGAGATAACGGATCGATGGGGGATTTGGCCTGTATCGCTTATGAAGACTTTATTAGTTTTCAAGCCTTTGATCGCAAGCGAGTGCGTCGTTATCTAGAAAATCATTCGTTACAGGAAACCCTAGCCTTAGATTGGGGCTATCAGATTGAGGTGCTCAAGTCTCAACTAGCTTGTCAATTTTTAGTGGGCTGGACGCGTCAACCAGCCATTTCCAAGGACTTGATTCGGCAGGTACAGGCGGCTATTGATTCTGAATTTTTAAAGGCAACTAATCAAGCAACTCTCCGTTGTAAAGAAGCACTCCTAAAAGGAGACGGTGCAGGGTTTAAAAAGAGTTTGAATCAGATCAGTGATTTGTTAGAGAATCTTAGTCCGGCCATTTATACCAACAAGCTCTACCAATTACGGTCCCTTGCTAGTCAATATGACGCTGTTGCGAAATCCTCTGGAGCCGGAGGGGGCGATTGTGGAATCGCTTTTGTTTTTGATAAAGACATTTTAGACCAATTGCTTCAGGAGTGGGAGCAAGTTGGGATTCAGCTACTGTATCAGGAGGACTTCTCATGAGGAATCGCAAGGATGAACATATCCAGCATGCACTTACCTACCAATCACCCTACAATAGTTTTGACGACGTGGAATTAATCCATTCTTCCTTACCGGATTTTGACTTGGCAGATATCGATCTCTCGACCCACTTTGCAGGTCAGGATTTCGAAGTTCCATTCTTTATTAATGCCATGACGGGTGGTTCGGAAAAAGCTGCTGTTGTGAATCGCAAACTAGCCCAGGTAGCGGAAGCTACGGGAATTTTGATGGTTACAGGTTCTTATAGTGCGGCCTTGCAAAACCCGGATGATCATTCGTATCCAACCAAAGAAGAATTTCCAAACCTGCTCTGTGCGACCAATATTGGTGTTGATAAGCCTGTAGCCTTAGGAATGCAGACAGTAGCGGAGATGGATCCCTTATTTTTACAAGTTCATGTGAATGTGATGCAGGAGTTGCTAATGCCGGAAGGGGAACGCCAGTTCCAATCGTGGAAACAGAACCTAGCAGCCTATGCCAAGCAGATTCCAGTCCCGATTATTCTCAAGGAAGTTGGTTTTGGAATGGATGTCAAAACCATGAAAAAGGCCTTGAATCTAGGGATTCAAACCGTTGATATTTCAGGTCGTGGTGGAACTAATTTTGCCTACATTGAAAACCAACGAAGTGGCAAACGAAGTTATCTAGATAATTGGGGACAGAGCACAGTCCAGGCTCTCTTAAATGCTCAGCCTTTGGTCGATGAACTTGAAATCATCGCGTCAGGAGGAGTGCGCCATCCCTTGGATATGGTAAAATGTATGGTTTTGGGTGCTCGAGCTGTCGGCTTGTCAGGAACCATGTTAGACTTGGTGAATCGCTATACTGTTGCTGAGGTTATTGAAATTGTGAATGAGTGGAAAGAGGATTTGCGAATCATTCTATGTGCTTTAAATTGTCGAAACCTTGAGGACTTGCGATCTGTTGATTATATCTTGCATGGACGGTTAAGTTCTAACCAACCCTGTGAGAAATGATAGTCATCTAGGTCTAGAGAATGATTTTTTCTCTGAAAATTAGTGGTATAATGGTAGAGTTGAACTCTTGGGTTCAAAATCATCTGATTGAGGTGTTATGATGAATAAAGTAGCTATTGTTGCTGCCTATCGCTCTGCCATCGGTAGTTTTGGAGGCAGTTTAAAAGATATTGAAATAGCTGATTTAGGAGCACAGGTCTTACGGACCGCCTTGGAGAAGAAAAACATACCAGCTGAGGTAGTGGATGAAGTCATTTTCGGAAATGTTTTCTCTGCTGGACATGGTCAAAATATTGCTCGTCAAATAGCTGTTCGTGCCGGGATTCCAGAAACGACCTCTGCCTATACTGTCAATAAGGTTTGTGGTTCTGGTCTAAAGTCCGTCCTTCTAGCTGCACAATCGATTTTACTGGGTGACAATCACGTTGTTGTTGCTGGTGGTATTGAGATCATGAGTCAAGCTCCCTATCTCTCCAAAGCCAGTCGCTTTGGAAATAAGTTGGGGAACATGGTTTTAGAAGACTCTCTGTTAAAAGATGGTTTAACCGATGCCTTTCAAGACATTCATATGGGGATAACCGCCGAAAATGTTGCAGAAAAATATGATATTAGTCGGGAAGAACAAGATTCCTTTGCCTATTTAAGTCAAGAAAAAGCAGCTAAGGCCATTGCCAGCGGACGATTTGTGGATGAAATTGTTCCAATCACCATTCGGGAAAGAAAGGGTGAGCGTGTTTTTCAAGAGGATGAATACCCTCGTCTAACACCGATCGAGAAATTGGCGACTTTACGACCAGTTTTTAAACAGGATGGAACTGTCACGGCTGCCAATGCTTCGGGGATTAACGATGGCTGTGCCCTAGTCCTATTAATGTCTGAGGAAAAGGCGCGTGAACTTGGTGTAGAGGTTCTGGCCTATATTGAGTCCTATGCAACAAGTGGCTTGGATCCAGCCTATATGGGCTTGGGACCGATTCCAGCAACTCATAAAGCGCTTGAGAAAATTGGATTGACAACGGAGGTTTTAGACTTGGTTGAGTTGAATGAGGCTTTTGCGGCTCAAGCGATACCGGTCATTTCAGAACTCAAGCTAGATCCAAAAATAGTAAATGTGAATGGTGGGGCTATCGCACTTGGGCATCCAATTGGTGCGAGTGGAAGTCGGATCTTGGTGACCCTGATCCATGAATTGTTGAAACAAGAAAAGGAGTTAGGACTCTGCTCGCTTTGTATCGGAGGTGGTCAAGGAATTTCCTTGATTATTTCCAATGGACAAAGTCGTTTATAAGGAGTCAGGACAGAAGACATGATGAAAATCGGAATTGATAAGATTGGCTTTGCGTTTCCAGAATTTGTATTGGATTTAGCTGACTTGGCTGCAGCTCGGAATGTCGATCCGAATAAATTTAAGATTGGACTACTGCAGTCGGAGATGGCAGTTGCTCCAGTGACACAAGACATTGTTAGCCTGGGAGCACAGGCAGCGGCATCGATTTTGACGGAAGAAGACAAGCAGGCCATTGACATGGTTATTGTAGGTACCGAGTCGGGTGTGGATCAGAGTAAGGCAGCAGCTGTGGTGATTCATGGTTTACTTGGGATTCAACCCTTTGCTCGCTCAATCGAAATGAAAGAAGCTTGTTATGGTGCAACGGCTGGCCTCAGTCTTGCCAAAACGCATATTGCTCAGAATCCAGACTCAAAAGTTCTAGTGATTGCGAGTGATATTGCCAAATACGGGATTGCATCAGGTGGAGAGCCTACTCAGGGAGCTGGTGCTGTGGCGATGCTTGTAACAGCAGATCCAAGCATCTTGCTTCTAAATTCAGATAATGTTTGTCAAACACGGGATATCTATGATTTTTGGAGACCCAATGATGACAAATACCCACGTGTGGATGGGAAATACTCAACTGAGCAGTATACAGACTGTTTGACCACTACCTTTGATTATTACAAGCAAAAGACTGGCAAAGACCTTGAAGATTTTGCAGCGATGTGTTTACACATCCCTTTCCCCAAACAGGGGTTAAAAGGTTTGCGTGCAATTGCGAGTAACGAGGATACCTTGAGTCGTCTTACAGAACGTTTCCATGAGGCGATTGTTTACAATCAAGTGGTTGGGAATATTTATACCGGATCAATTTTCCTTTCCTTCTTGTCCTTGCTTGAAAATTCTCAAGCACTTACAGCTGGGGATGAAATTTTATTCTATAGCTATGGAAGTGGAGCTGTCTGTGAAATTTTCAGTGGCTGCCTAGTCGAAGGATATAAAGATTATCTTCAAGAGAACCGAATGGCTGATCTAAACCAACGGACCAAGCTTTCAGTTGAGGAGTATGAAAAAATCTTCTTTGAAGAGATCGTTTTGGATGAAGCTGGTAATTCCATTGATTTGAATTCAGATGAAAGTCCTTACGCTTTAGAGAAGGTAGTCGAGTTCAAACGGATTTATCATTCGTAAGAGGGGACGGAAGTCCCCTTTTTAGAAAAGGAAATGATATCAATGTTTTCAGGTTTTTATAAGCGTTCAAGACAGGATCGCATTGCAATCCTCCACAAAGAAAAAAATCTGGCAGAGGAGAATTTGGTTACTTTAGTCGAAGATACCAATTTGCCGGAGACGGTTGCAGGAAAGATGGTTGAAAACCATCTAGGAACCTTTTCTCTTCCTTTTGCGGTTTTGCCAGAGATTCGTGTGGATGGCCAGAGCTATTCGGTTCCCATGGTAACGGAGGAACCTTCTGTGGTCGCGGCAGCTTCTTTCGGGGCCAAAATTATTGGTCGTTCAGGTGGTTTTGAAACCTGTATGAACAAGCGTCAGATGATTGGACAAGTGGCGCTTTTTGAAGTGGAAAATGTCGAAAAGGCCCAAGAGTCTATCCAGAAAGAAGCAGAAAGCCTTCTACAGATAGCCAATCAAGCTTATCCTTCTATCGTGAAAAGAGGTGGGGGTGCACGTCAGCTGACGGTTGAGGTAAAAGAGAGCTTTTTGATTGTCTATCTCCATGTCGATGTGCAAGAGGCTATGGGAGCGAATATCTTGAATACTATGCTGGAAGCTCTCAAGGAGCCTCTGGAAGCGATGAGTCAGGGCAAGACCTTGATGGGGATTCTTTCCAATTATGCTACAGATTCATTGGTAACAAGCCGGTGTCAAGTTCTTATTTCCAATCTCGCACTGAACAAAGCAGATGCTGCCCATTTAGCTGATAAAATTGCCTTGGCTAGTTTGTTGGCTCAGGTGGATCCCTATCGAGCAGCAACCCACAATAAAGGGATTTTTAATGGAATTGATGCAGTTGTTGTTGCGACCGGGAATGATTGGCGTGCGATTGAAGCTGGTGCCCATGCCTATGCTAGCCGCGATGGGGCTTACAGAGGTTTATCAACTTGGAAGGTTGAAGGGGATAATCTTATCGGAGAGATTAGCCTTCCCTTACCAATTGCAACTGTAGGTGGATCCATTGGCCTCAATCCCAAAGTTGCTGCATCCTTCGATATGCTGGGGAATGTGAAAGCTAAGGAATTAGCGGCTATCATTGCCTCCGTTGGTCTTTGCCAAAATTTTGCGGCCTTAAGGGCACTGGTGACAACTGGAATCCAATCAGGCCATATGAAATTACAGCTTCAATCGCTGGCCTTACATGCTGGTGCCCAGGTTGAAGAAGTGGCGGACTTAGTGGCTGCATTGCGAAAAACTGCTCATCCAAACTTGCAGACAGCTAAGGAGCTGCTGAAAGACCTGAGAAGCTCGATTTAGTAGTTGGACAAAGGAGTAAGGTGTGGAGTGGGGCTAAGCTTTTAGCTTAGTTCCACCCCACCTCTTCATTTTGTTGCTGATTTTTTTAAAAAAGTTACTTTTTCGCTTGCAATTGGTCTTGGTCTATGTTATGATTATTAACGGTTTGAAAAAACTGCCTAAGACAGTAGGGGAGTTCAACTCATAAGAATCCTACCGAGGACAAAACGTATTGAATAAATAACGGTTTGTACTTTCGTGTCTAGGTTTGGGTGCGAATTTTTTATTTGCCCCAAGCAAAATAAAAACGGAGGTAAACATACAATGAGTGAAGCAAGTATTGCTAAAAAAGCCGAATTAGTAGATGTTGTTGCTGAGAAAATGAAAGCTGCTGCATCTATCGTCGTTGTGGACGCTCGTGGTTTGACAGTAGAACAAGATACAGTTCTTCGTCGTAACCTACGCGGAAGCGAAGTCGAGTACAAAGTAATCAAGAACTCTATTCTTCGTCGTGCAGCTGAAAAAGCTGGACTTGAAGGAATGGAAGATGTCTTTGTTGGACCATCTGCAGTTGCATTTTCAAATGAAGATGTTGTTGCACCAGCAAAAATCTTGAATGACTTTTCTAAAGAAGCTGAAGCGCTTGAAATCAAAGGTGGTGCCATTGAAGGTGCTGTCGCAAGCAAGGATGAAATCATGGCCTTGGCTACATTGCCAAACCGCGAAGGACTTCTTTCTATGCTCCTTTCTGTACTTCAAGCCCCAGTTCGCAACGTTGCTCTTGCAGTCAAAGCGGTTGCAGACGACAAAGAAGGTGCAGCTTAATCCAAGTTGCCTAGTCTTATAGACACATTTTATTAAAAAATTTTTTTGGAGGAAATCACAATGGCATTGAACATTGAAAACATTATTGCTGAAATTAAAGAAGCTTCAATCCTTGAGCTTAACGATCTTGTAAAAGCGATCGAAGAAGAGTTTGGTGTAACTGCAGCTGCTCCTGTAGCTGTTGCTGCTGCTGGCGCTGCTGACGCAGGTGCTGCTAAAGATTCATTCGACGTTGAGTTGACTTCTGCTGGAGACAAAAAAGTCGGCGTTATCAAAGTTGTACGTGAAATCACTGGTCTTGGTCTTAAAGAAGCAAAAGAGCTTGTTGACGGTGCACCAGCAATGGTTAAAGAAGGCGTTGCAACTGCAGAAGCTGAAGAACTTAAAGCTAAATTGGAAGAAGCAGGAGCATCTGTTACTCTTAAATAATAGAGTTCTGCACCAAGTAGCTTAAAAACCGAAAAAAACCGCTAGTCTGAGGACTGGCGGTTTTTTGTCCGTACGACGGGCATGTCGTATATCTGAGGTGCAAGTCCTCTGTGGGCACCTGCTACCGGTGAACCCAATAGCGACTCCCAAGCCTGACTATCGTGAGGTAGCGGGGAGAGGAAGGGATAGCGAAATCGTGGCTCTACGGTAAGCGCGCTATAACCAAGTATATGAAAAAGGTTCCAGAGTTGATTGACTCGGGAACCTTTTTTATTGACAATTCTTCTGTATGATTTCAGACCATGGCAAATAGTCCTCTAGAACCTCTATTTGT
>NZ_JACBXX010000243.1 GCF_013415245.1 Streptococcus danieliae
CGAGACGGAATCGAACCGCCGACACATGGAGCTTCAATCCATTGCTCTACCAACTGAGCTACCGAGCCAAATTGCGGGAGCAGGATTTGAACCTACGACCTTCGGGTTATGAGCCCGACGAGCTACCTAGCTGCTCCATCCCGCGCTATTAACAAATAAGGAGGATGTGGGATTCGAACCCACGCACGCTTTTACACGCCTGACGGTTTTCAAGACCGTTCCCTTCAGCCAGACTTGGGTAATCCTCCTAAATATAAATAGTCCGTACGGGATTCGAACCCGTGTTACCGCCGTGAAAAGGCGGTGTCTTAACCCCTTGACCAACGGACCATATTATAATGGGCACGAGTGGACTCGAACCACCGACCTCACGCTTATCAGGCGTGCGCTCTAACCACCTGAGCTACGCGCCCAAGTCTAAAACTTGGAAATGGTAATTGAACTTTCGTTCAAAGCGGGTGACGAGAATCGAACTCGCGACAACAGCTTGGAAGGCTGTAGTTTTACCACTAAACTACACCCGCTTAAATGGGAGTTAACGGGATCGAACCGCTGACCCTCTGCTTGTAAGGCAGATGCTCTCCCAGCTGAGCTAAACTCCCCTTTAGCTAAGCGACTACCATATCTCACAGGGGGCAACCCCCAACTACTTCC
>NZ_JACBXX010000109.1 GCF_013415245.1 Streptococcus danieliae
TTATTTGCCAGAGTTTACTGGATGCAATCTCCTGCTGTCCACTCTATCTAAAAATCCTCCCCTCTAAGGAGGGGAGGGCGTGTATCATAGGCTTCTGAAGAATTAGAAGAAATGCGCAACCTAGTGGATCGAGTAGAGGCTAATTTCTAGTCCCTCTCACACCACCGTGCGTGCCGTTCGGCACACGGCGGTTCAACTAACTTTTAACGCATGTCGTTTAAGATAGAAATCTAGACAAGAAACCAGTCCTCTTTTAGTAAGGGCTGGTTTTGATATAGCTCGCTTTAAGACTGACTTTTGTGCCACTAGTTGATAGTGGTTACCCCAGCCAGATACTTTATCGGCTATCCATTTCGGAACACCTAGTTTCAGAAGTCCCCATAGTCGTCTCGATTTTTTCTTCCATTGCTTCCAGATAATGACTCGGATACGAGTTCGTAAACGCTCATCTATTTGCGTCAGTATCGTCTTCATATTACCAAGTGAGAAGTAATTTACCCAACCGCGGATAACCCAATTTAATCGTTCAATCCGTGTCGTTAGGTCAATGCTCCACTTCCTCGTCGTTAGTCGCTTCAGCTTGCGCTTAAAACTCTGTACACTATCTTGATGGGGACGGCATTTCCAGCCTTTCGGAGATTTCCT
>NZ_JACBXX010000245.1 GCF_013415245.1 Streptococcus danieliae
ACTGGAGTTTCAAACTCAACCTTAGTTCCTTCTGGAAGTTCAGCTAGGTTACTGATAGATTTCTCTGCGGATGGTGTTTCACCAACTTTAACAACTTGTTCAGCCGGAGTTGGTTCGTTAGTAGCTGCTTGAGTTGGGTTTTCGTCAACCTTAACAGTTACAGAAACCTTGTCTTGAGAACCATCTGGGTAAGTCACAACTACCGTCGCTGGTTGATCACCTGACTTGCTGGTATCTACTGGAGTTTCGAATTCTACCTTAGTACCTGCTGGAAGCTCAGACATATTACCAATTGATTTCTCTGCGGATGGTGTTTCACCAACTTTAACAACTTGTTCAGCTGGAGTTGGTTCGTTAGTAGCCGCTTGAGTTGGATTTTCTTCAACCTTAACGGTTACAGGAACCTTGTCTTGCGAGCCATCTGGGTAGGTTACAAGAACCATGGCTGGTTTGTCACCTGGCTGGCTGGCATCCACTGGAGTTTCAAACTCAACCTTAGTTCCTTCTGGAAGTTCAGCTAGGTTACTGATAGATTTCTCTGCGGATGGTGTTTCACCAACTTTAACAACTTGTTCAGCCGGAGTTGGTTCGTTAGTAGCTG
>NZ_JACBXX010000094.1 GCF_013415245.1 Streptococcus danieliae
GGGATAGCCTTTCTCAGTATTTTGTCGTAATTATATTGTATCAAGACTATCTCCATAAAGCAAAAAAGCAACGGCTCTTAAACCGTTGCTTTTTTGCTTTAGTCAGAGAGACTTTTGTCCCAAACTCGCATGAGCCTAAAATTAAGAAAGCGAATAAACTAAATTTTTTCAAATTTAGTTCTGTCCCACTCCCTAATCCGGAAGACAGGATATTGACGTGAACTACATTCGCTTTATTCCTATCCCATTGACATAAAACCAATCTGTATCCTGGAGCTACTTCCACAAACAAAAAAAGAGGCTAATGCCTCTTGCTAGTCGGGAAGACAGGATATTGACGCGAACTACGTTCGCTCTATTCTTAAACTGGATCCGGCACTTCCTGCCTGATCCAGCGAACGAACTTGGTCCCAAACTTCCGGCTCTATAATTTCTATAGTGGGTAACGACCCAAAATAGGGATTATAGGGCTTTTTGAGGTACAAAAAAAGCCCCATATGACCTATAATGAATAGTGACCAAACCAACATTAGGAGAATCATATGGAACTTATTTATAATACCACAGAATTACTCAGAATTACAGATAGA
>NZ_JACBXX010000247.1 GCF_013415245.1 Streptococcus danieliae
AGAAGATCCAAGTCAAGCGGACAGTAACACACCAGCTCCAATGGATCAGACTGTTAAAGTTGGCGAAACACCATCAGCCGAGAAATCAATCGGTAACATGACTGAGCTTCCAGCAGGTACTAAGGTGGCATTTGAAACACCAGTAGATACCAGCAAGTCAGGTGAGCAACAAGTAACTGTTGTGGTAACTTACCCAGATGGTTCGCAAGACAAGGTTCCTGTGACAGTTAAGGTTGCAGAAAATCCAAGTCAAGCGGACAGTAACACACCAGCTCCAATGGATCAGACTGTTAAAGTTGGCGAAACACCATCAGCCGAGAAATCAATCGGTAACATGACTGAGCTTCCAGCAGGTACTAAGGTGGCATTTGAAACACCAGTAGATACCAGCAAGTCAGGTGAGCAACAAGTAACTGTTGTAGTGACTTACCCAGATGGTTCTCAAGACAAGGTTCCTGTGACAGTTAAGGTTGCAGAAAATCCAAGTCAAGCGGACAGTAACACACCAGCTCCAATGGATCAGACTGTTAAAG
This sequence comes from Streptococcus danieliae, assembly GCF_013415245.1. Taxonomy (GTDB): domain Bacteria; phylum Bacillota; class Bacilli; order Lactobacillales; family Streptococcaceae; genus Streptococcus; species Streptococcus danieliae_A. The sequence continues at coordinate 534 of NZ_JACBXX010000247.1, forward strand.
TTGGCGAAACACCATCAGCCGAGAAATCAATCGGTAACATGACTGAGCT
>NZ_JACBXX010000250.1 GCF_013415245.1 Streptococcus danieliae
CGGTTGATCCAGAAGATCCAACCAAGGGTTATATCCCACCTCCAATTACAGATCCAAATGATCCAGCTAAGGATACACCAGTGCCTTATGAGAAGGATCCAGATCCAGTATCGGAACCTGCTATGCCAGTTCAACCTGTTTCACTAGTCACTCCGGCTGAGTCAGAGAAAGTTGATCAAATTATTCCAGGTAATTTAGCTGGTAAAGAACTTCCAAATACAGGAACAGATAGTCTTGAGGGCGTTGCTCAACTTGGTGTTCTAAGTTTGTTTACAGGACTTGGTCTCGCTAGACGGAAACGTCGTTCTGAAGATTAATTCATACTTTGTAAATAAGTTGATTAGTGTTTTAGTAAGAGTCCAATAACAGAGTATATAAAAAATCTCCAAGGTTTTGATTAACCTTGGAGATTTTTTCCCAAATTATTCATACCTCAAATAAACTAAGGTAAACCGTAAGCGCGCTATAACCAAGTATATGAAAAAGGTTCCAGAGTTGATTGACTCGGGAACCTTTTTTATTGACAATTCTTCTGTATGATTTCAGACCATGGCAAATAGTCCTCTAGAACCTCTAT
>NZ_JACBXX010000235.1 GCF_013415245.1 Streptococcus danieliae
CCAGGTGTTTGAGAAACATATCGCCGAACCGATGAAGAATGTCAAAGTCGATAACACAGCGAAAATGCACTGGATCAACGTCTTCGATTCTATAGAAAGCAGGGTGATGGCTCATTACATGCTTTCGCTGTGCAAACGGGCGTTTAGGTTCTGCGTTAACAGAAGTGTGATCGCCTCAAACCCACTCGAGGGATTACTGCCATCTGATGTCGGGCAAAAGCCTAAAAAGAGAACTCGCAGGATGGACGATGACGATCTGCGCAAAATCTATCAGTGGTTGAAAAGCCATATGTCGATAGAGTCCGTTTTCCTGGTGAAATTTATTATGCTTACCGGATGCCGTACGGCTGAGATTCGACTTAGTGAGAGATCATGGTTTCGATTGGATGATAATGAGTGGGTCGTGCCTGCGGGCAGTTATAAAACTCGGGTACATATTAGAAGGGGACTCTCAGACGCCGCCGTTAACCTGGTCAGAAATCACCTCAAGAAAATAAACACCAATCACCTGGTGACTTCACAACGTAAAATTGATGGCGGGATCAAAGATTCGCCCGTTCATTCACC
>NZ_JACBXX010000048.1 GCF_013415245.1 Streptococcus danieliae
CAGGTGTTGTCTGATATACAGCGATATACCTCAAAAACGGTATCCTATCTTCGTTAATTCTAACAGAATACCATGAATTTTCACCAATAAATACTTTCTTAAATCCATTCTTTCTCGCTCTAACAATTATTGTATCTTGATATTCTATTTCCGATTTAATTTTTTCAATTTCATCTATTTCCTTCTCAATACCTTTTTGCTCATCTTCTGATAAACTCAATATATCTTTAATAAATAGTGAACTTGATTTTCTAATAACTGGTATCCCTGTTTCTTTAAGAAACTCTACTTTAAGTTCTGGTAGTAATTCTGATTCCGAGGTTCCACTCCTTGTACACCAATCTGATTTTTTATCATCAGAAATAATTACTACATTACTAAATTTTTTCTCTTTTACAAATTCTATAATATCAAGCCAAAACATTGCATCACCAAAAGAAGTCTCAAATTCCAGTGTAGCAAATTTACGCTTTTTTTTCTTGTTTCTATCTTTAAGTCCGGGTGGAATATTTTTTTCATATCTTTTAGAAATTATTTTTTCAAAATAATCAAGTTTTTCCTGAGT
>NZ_JACBXX010000252.1 GCF_013415245.1 Streptococcus danieliae
TCTATCTGTAATTCCGAGTAATTCTGTGGTATTATAAATAAGTTCCATATGATTCTCCTAATGTTGGTTTGGTCACTATTCATTATAGGTCATATGGGGCTTTTTTTGTACCTCAAAAAGCCCTATAATCCCTATTTTGGGTCGTTACCCACTATAGAAATTATAGAGCCCTTTTAGTTTACTTTGAGTACAAGGCAGCGAGTCATAGACAGCTCAAAAGCTACGGGGGAGGTTTTGAGCTTGGTGACAAAACTTTCGAAGAAAGTTTCAAAGAAGTACGGCAAGACGAGCTAACGCAGTAATAAACTAAACGACTATAAAGAACCACAAAGATAGGTTTCTAACCCCTTTTATGCCAAAGGGGATTCATGTTTTTCATATTTATAAATGACAAAGTTGTGGAGGTAATATGGTCGAATCATTCCCGTTGTTTCGAACCTCAGTTCTGACGGGGGATTACTGAACTGCAAAAAGAAAAATCGCCACGGTAAAGTAGCGATTTTTCCCTTTTGTGAGCCTCAATACAACGTCAAAGCGCTATA
>NZ_JACBXX010000083.1 GCF_013415245.1 Streptococcus danieliae
TCTATCTGTAATTCCGAGTAATTCTGTGGTATTATAAATAAGTTCCATATGATTCTCCTAATGTTGGTTTGGTCACTATTCATTATAGGTCATATGGGGCTTTTTTTGTACCTCAAAAAGCCCTATAATCCCTATTTTGGGTCGTTACCCACTATAGAAATTATAGAGCCAAAAGAATATCGACGTCTAAAGCGGTATTGGAAAATCATACAAACCGATAGCCGCAAATTGAGCACAAAACGCACTTATCAACCTATGTTTCAAATGCATCTAACTAGTCAAGAAATACTGGATGAACTACTTGGGTATTCTGAGGAACTAAACCAGTATTACCAACTTTATCAGATGCTTCTATTCCACATTAAGAACAAAGATACGGTTTGTAATGCCCCTAGAATTGCCTTATTCCAATGCAAGACTAGAGGCAACTAATAATCTCATCAAGGTTATCAAACGGAATGCCTTTGGTTTCAGGAACTTTGACAATTTTAAGAAACGCATTTTCCTAGCCTTGAA